>NZ_JBIUCZ010000013.1:0-93658 GCF_047975845.1 Sphingomonas mangrovi
GGCGTGCGTGGTCGTGGCGCTCCCGTGACGTAGCTGTCCCATACGGCTTCCTTCCATTCCAACGAAAGGATCGCACCATCAAACCGTGGGATCAAACACCTAGAAATAAGGGTCGGCGCGGACTGACTCGGCAAAGCCATTATGGCCGAGCCAGCTCAGATGGGTAGCTTGTCGTTAAAGATGCGGTGGGAGCATGGCAGCCGTAACGGACCAGCTGAACGAACGACCGCGATTATCGACTGCTCATTCCAAAGCGGTCAGGCAGCCTTCCACCATTATGCGACGCTTCGCTCGATACGTATCAATTCCCAAAACACGCGAAATAGTGTTTCTTCGATATCGGTCCGGAAATGGCTGATACAGCAACTCGCCAAGAAGAGGTACGATGACGGCCAGTATTATGCTATTGTCAACGGGAATTGGCGAAGAGCATATTCGAAGACGGCGACTGGATCGTGCAAGCGCACCACATACAGATTAGCAGCCAGCCAACTCCACAGCGTACCGCCGATGACACGTATTTGCGCTACGCCCCAACGGTGTGTTTGCAACGTTCTGCGCGCCAAGCCAGCCTCGCAGCATGGCTCTATCCCGCAAGCGACGCCGGCGCATCTCTCCCGGCTGGTCGCACGATCTCGATGACCTGCACGACTACATCCCGTCGGCCGTCCAGATGCGTGCATCGCGTCGGATACGTCCTGTCCCCGAACCGATCGTCGTTACCGACGACTGGCCGGAACAGGTTCCGATCACCGACACCGAACTTCGCATTATCGAAGGCCATCTTGCAGACGAGCTGGATGCCTCGTTCGGTCCGTTGCGATGAACTGAGGAGTAGCGCGTCATGACCACCACCCCGGCGCTGGACGAGGAGACGCTCATGCCGGCCACGGCTCGCGCCGCGCTCTACCTGCGGGTCTCGACCCCTCGCCAGGCGGATCATGACCTCTCGATCCCCGATCAGCGCCGCCAGCTCGAAGCCTATTGCCGCTCCCGCGGCTGGGAGGTGGTGGCCGCGTTCGTCGAGCCGGGCGTCTCCGGCACCGATGATCGCCGGCCGGCATTTCAGGACATGATCGACTCCGCGATGGAGAAGCCAGCGCCATTCGACATCATCGTCGTGCACAGCTTCTCCCGCTTCTTTCGCGACCAGTTCCAGTTCGAGTTTTATCTGCGCAAGTTGGTCAAGAACGGCGTGCAGCTCGTGTCGATCACTCAGGTGCTGGGTGACGATCCCGCGAGCGAGATGATGCGCAAGATCATGACGCTGTTCGACGAATATCAGTCGAAGAAGACCGCCAAGCACACGTTGCGCGCGATGAACGAGAATGCCCGCCAGGGCTTCTGGAACGGGGCCCGTCCGCCGATCGGCTACCGGGTTGTGGCCGCCGAGCAGCGCGGCACCAAGACCAAGAAGAAGCTGGAGATCGATCCGATCCACGCCGAGACCGTCCGGCGTATCTTCCGCCTTGCTCTGAATGGCGCCGACGGAAGAGGGCCTATGGGCGTGATGGCGATCGCATGCTGGCTCAACGAAAACAACATGCGCACTCGCTATGGCGGACGCTGGGGCAAGGGCATGGTCCACGAGGTGCTGACCCGCACCACCTATATCGGCCAGCACCGCTTCAACACCTATGATGCGGAGAAGAGGCGCCGCAAGCCGCCCGAAGAGCATGCGATCATGGAGGTGCCCCCGATCATCAGCGTCGCCGAGTTCGAGGCGGTCCAGCGTTCCTTGAAGGCGCGCAGCCCCAAGATGATGCCGCCGCGCGCGGTCGGGGGATCGACGCTGCTGACCGGCATCTGCTTCTGCGCCAGTTGCAATGGCGCCATGACGCTCCGGACGGGCACGAGCCGGAGTGGCCAGGAGTATCGATATTACACCTGCGCCACCAAGGCGACGAAGGGTGAGACCGGCTGCAAGGGCGTTTCAGTCCCCATGCACCAGCTCAATCAGGCGGTCGTCGAACATCTGGAAAAACGGCTGCTCGATCCTGCTCGTCTTGAGACGCTCATGGATCAGCTCCTGAACCGGCGTGACGATTGGGCGGCGGAACGCCGTCTGCATGTTGCCGAGATGGAGCGCCGCGCGACCGAGGCGGACGCAAAGCTGACGCGGCTCTACGAGGCCATCGAGAACGGCCTGGTGGATGTCGGTGACGCATCGCTCAAGTCGCGGATCACGGAACTGACCACCATCCGCGATCAGGCACGCGGCGATGCCGAGCGGGCGGTGACCCATATCGAGCGGATTGGCCCGCAGATCACCCCGCAGACGCTCGGCACGTTCGCCCGAGCCGTTCGCCGCAAGCTGCGGCACGAGGACGGTACCTATGCCCGAAATCAGATTCGCGCCGTCGCGCAGCGGGTGGAAGTGGTCAGCAAAACTGACGTTCGTATCCGCGGAAACCGCACCGAGTTGCTGCGGACCCTCACCGCCGCCTCTGACGTAGAGGCGGCGGCGCTAGGGCCTCGCGGTTTTGGACCGAAATGGTGCCGCTTACAGGACTCGAACCTGTGACCCCCGCATTACGAATGCGATGCTCTACCAACTGAGCTAAAGCGGCCCGGGCGCCGGAGCGCCGGATCGGAAGCGGGCGCATATCAGCAGGCGTGGGGGCTGGCAAGCGTCCTGTCGGCGTCCGGTGGCAGCTTTTTCGCGGGCCCCGCCCCGACTTTCGTCGGTCGACCCGCAATCGGGGCGTGCGGCGGCTTCACGCATCGTTTACCACGGAGGGCGTAGGGTAGCGATGGGCAGCGACGCCCGCGAAGGATCGGATATGGACAGGGCGCGCGGACCGGAGGAACAGCCGGAGCGGGAGGAGTTCGACCGCGAGGGGGTGGGCCAGGCGCCCGAGCCGCGGCTCGGCATCGGCGGCGACGAGCGGCGGATGCACGTGCGCGCCTACAATCACTGGGTGTCGATGCTCAACGGCCGCGCCTATCCCACGATCGAGGAGCTCGATCCCGCCAGCGTCGGCGACTTCGGCCCGCACGGCGTGCTGCTGGACTTCTCGAGCGACGAGGCAGACCCGCGCATCCGCTTCATCGGCCATGCGCTGCGCGAGCAGTGCGGCGTGTCGTCGGGTATCCGGCGGATCGCCGACGTGCCGCAGGAATCGCTGCTCGCCCGGCTCACCGAGCAATATCCGCGCATCCTCGCCAGCCGCGCACCGATCGTGTTCGAGGCCGAGTTCCAGTCGAAGCGCGGGCACCTCACCCTGTACCGCGGCATCCTGATGCCGTTCTCGTCCGACCAGCAGCGGATCAACTATCTCTACGGCGTGATCAACTGGAAGGAAGTCGCCGACCCGGAGATGCACGCGCGGCTCGCCGCGGAGATGGCCGACGCGCGCAGCGTCGTCGCCCCCCGCCCTACCCCCGTCGCGCCGATCTGGGCGGACGGGCCGAGCGCCGGTTTCGCAGATCCCGCTCCGGTGGCGGGCGCCGGCGAGACGCTGCTGCGCGCGGCGCCGTCGCTCGGCACGCTGGCGATCGATGCCGGCGACGCGCCGTTTGTCGTGCTGCTCGCCCGCGCTGCCGGCCCCGGCCAGGTCGAGGTCGTCGCGCAGCTTCGCGATCCGATGCTGACCGAAGAGGCGATCCGCCACGCCGGCGACCTCTGACGCGCTGCAACATCGTCTTCGCACCCGCCACAAGCCTTGAGCCGGCGGGTGGGCGGGCGCATATCCCCCGCCATGACCGATACGGATAAGGTGCCGCAGGCCATTGCGGCGAGGTTGTTCGAAGGCGCGCTTCCGGGCGAACTCGAAGGGCTCGGAACCGAGGAACGGGAGGCGGCGGTGCGGCTGGTGGCCGATGCGGCGCGTGTGCGTCCGCCCGGCACCGCCTCGATCGCGATCGACAGCGTTACCAGCGACGGCCGCCGTCGGATGCGGCTGGCGGTGGTCAACGACGACATGCCCTTCCTGGTCGATTCGATCGCGGCGACGATCACCGGCCACAACCTGCCGATCGAGCGGATCGTCCACCCGGTCCTTCCGGTCCTGCGCGACGAACGCGGCGCGATCCGCGGCATCGATGCCGGGGGCACGCCCGAATCGATGGTCTATGTCGAGATGGACCGCGTCGACGCCCGGCTGCGGCGCGAACTGCACGACGAGATCGAGCGCAACCTGGGCGACGTCCGCGCCGCCGTCGGCGACTGGCAGCCGATGCAGCAGGCGATGCGTGACGACGCCGAGCGCACGCCGGACGCGGAGACCCGCGCGTTGCTCGAATGGTTCCTGGATCGCAACTTCACCCTGCTGGGGCACCTGCGCTGGTTCGCGGGCGAAAGCGACCGCGACTGCCTGGGCATCGCGCGCCGGCCGATCCGCGAGCAGATCCTGGCCGAAAGCTCGCGCGAGCGGGCGCTCGCCTGGTTCCGCGACGGGCAGCAGCCGCTCCTGCTGCTCAAGTCCAACGCGCTCTCCACCGTCCATCGCCGCGCGCCGCTCGACCTGGTGGTACTGCCGATCCGCGACGGCGGAGACGTCGTCGGCCTGTCGATCCACGCCGGGCTGTGGACCAGCGCCGCGCTCCACGCAGCGCCGATCGACGTGCCCGTGCTGCGCCGCAATCTGTCGGAACTGGAGACGCAGTTCGGCTTCGATCCGACCGGCCATGCCGGCAAGTCGCTGGCACATGCGATGACCGCGCTGCCGCACGACCTTACCACCGCCTTTGCCGCCGACGCGCTGGAGACGCTGGCGCTCACCGCCATGTCGGTGGCGGACCGGCCGCGTTCGCGCGTGGTGCTGATCCGCAGCCCGCTCGGCCGCCACCTGTTCGCCTTCGTCTGGCTGCAGCGCGACGACCTGTCGACCGGGCGCCGCAGCGCCATCGGCGACCTGCTGTGCGAGGCGGCGCACGCGCGGCTGCTCAACTGGGCGATCGCGCTGGAAGGCGACGCCGCGCTGATCCGCTACATGCTCGACCTGCGCGGCGACGGCCGGATGCCCGATGCGGCCGAACTCGACGCCCGCGTCGAACGGATGGTGCGCGGCTGGAGCCCGGCGCTCGAATCGGCGCTGGGCGAGATCGCCCCCGCCGGCCATGCCGCACGGCTGGCGCTGCGCTTCGCCAACGCGCTGCCGGTCAACTATCGCAACGTCACCACCGCCGAGGAAGCGGCGCACGACGTGCTGCGGCTGGGCGCGCTCAGCGACACCGGCAGCCGCTCGGTGCGGATCCTTCCGTCTGCCGACGGCGGCACGCTGCGCATCAAGATCTATCGCCAGGGCGCGGCGCTGCCGCTGTCGGACGCGGTACCGGTGTTCGAGAACTTCGGCTTCCGCGTGGTGGAGGAAATCCCGACTCGGCTGACCGACGACGCGCACTCGTACATCCACGACTTCGCCGTCGAGCTGCCGGGACAGGACGCGCACGATTTCGACGTCGCGGTGGCTGAGGAGGCGATCGCGGCGGTACTGGAGCTGCGCGCCGAGAACGACGCATTCAACCGGCTGATCGTCGA
Organism: Sphingomonas mangrovi; assembly: GCF_047975845.1. Taxonomy (NCBI): domain Bacteria; kingdom Pseudomonadati; phylum Pseudomonadota; class Alphaproteobacteria; order Sphingomonadales; family Sphingomonadaceae; genus Sphingomonas; species Sphingomonas mangrovi. Next base: position 5,483 of record NZ_JBIUCZ010000013.1, read on the forward strand.
GGCGGGGCTCGCCCCCTCCTCCGTCGTGCTGTTCCGCGCCTGGTTCCGCTATCTGCGCCAGGCGGGGCTCACCTATCCGTTGGGAACCGTCGTCGACGCGCTGCGCCGCGCCCCCGCCGTGGCGCGCACGCTGGTCGCCCGCTTCGCCGCCGTCCACGATCCCGCGAACGCCGACGGCGACCAGGCGGCGGAAGCGAACGACGCGATCGAGCGCGGGCTCGACGCGGTGTCGGGCATCGACGACGACCGCATCCTGCGCGCCTTCCGTGCGGTGGTCGACGCGACGCTGCGCACCAACGCCTTCGCTCCGGCCGCGGCCGAAGCGCTGGCGTTCAAGCTCGACAGCGCGAAGATCCCCGGCCTGCCCAAGCCGCTGCCGTGGCGCGAAATCTTCGTCTATTCGCCGCGCGTCGAGGGTATCCACCTGCGTGCCGGCCCGGTCGCCCGCGGCGGCCTGCGCTGGTCCGACCGACGCGACGATTTCCGCACCGAGATCCTGGGCCTGATGAAGGCGCAGCGCGTCAAGAACGCGGTGATCGTGCCGACCGGCGCCAAGGGCGGCTTCTATCCCAAGCAGCTCCCCGCCCCCGGCGATCGCGACGCCTGGCTGGCGGAGGGCACCGAAAGCTACCGCATCTTCATCCGCACGCTGCTGTCGATCACCGACAATCTGGTCGAGGACAAGGTGGTGCACCCGGAGGGAGTCGTCATCCTCGACGGCGACGATCCCTATTTCGTCGTCGCCGCCGACAAGGGCACCGCGACCTTCTCCGACGTGGCGAACGCGCTCGCGATGGAGCGCGGCTTCTGGCTGGGCGACGCCTTCGCCAGCGGCGGCAGCCACGGCTACGACCACAAGGCGATGGGGATCACCGCGCGCGGCGGCTGGGTCTCGGTCCAGCGCCACTTCCGCGAGATGGGCGTCGACGTGCAGGCCGATCCGGTCACCGTCGTCGGCTGCGGCGACATGTCGGGCGACGTGTTCGGCAACGGCATGCTGCTGTCGAAGACGATCCGCCTGCAGGCGGCGTTCGACCACCGCCACATCTTCCTCGATCCCGATCCCGACGCGGCGAAGAGCTGGGAGGAACGCCAGCGGCTGTTCGATCTGCCGCGCTCCAGCTGGGACGACTACGACAAGGCGCTGATCTCGGAGGGCGGCGGCGTGTTCCCGCGCACCGCCAAGACGATCCCCCTGTCCGAGCCGGTGCGCCGGATGCTGGGCACGGAGGAGACCGAACTCGATCCGTCCGCGCTGATCTCCGCGATCCTTCGCGCCCCGGCGGACCTGCTGTGGTTCGGCGGCATCGGCACCTATGTGAAGGCGGCGCAGGAAGCGCATTCGGAGGTCGGCGATCCCGCCAACGACCGCATCCGCGTCAATGCCGAGGCGCTGCGCGTCAAGGTGGTCGGCGAAGGCGCCAACCTGGGCGTCACGCAGGCGGCGCGCATCGCCTTCGCGGCGAACGGCGGGCGCATCAACACCGACTTCATCGACAATTCGGCCGGCGTCGACTGCTCGGACAACGAGGTCAACATCAAGATCGCGCTCAACCGGGAGATGCGCGAAGGCCGGCTCGCGTTCGAGGACCGCAACGCGCTGCTCGCCGAGATGACCGACGACGTCGCGAAGCTGGTGCTGGAGGACAACCGCCTGCAGACGCTGGCGCTGTCGTTCATGGAGAGCGACGGCGCGGTCGCGGTGCCGAGCTACGTCCGCGTGATCGAGGTGCTCGAGGGCGCCGGCCGGCTCGACCGCGCGGTCGAGGGGCTCGCCCCCAACGACGAGTTGCTGCGCCGGGCACAGGAAGGACAGGGCTTCACCCGCCCCGAGCTGGCGGTGCTGCTCGCCTCGGCCAAGCTCGCGCTGCAGGACGCGATCGAGGAGCGCGGCCTGGGCGCATTGCCCGAGCTGCTGCCCGACCTGTGCGGCGCCTTCCCCGCCGCGATGCAGGAGCGGTTCGGCGACGCCATCGAGCAGCACCGGCTGCGCGGCGAGATCGTCGCCACCAAGCTCTCCAACCGCGTCGTCAACCGGCTGGGCGTGCTCCACCCGTTCGAGCTGGTCGAGGAGGAAGGCGCCGCAGCCGGCGACCTGGCGGCGATGTTCGTCGTCGCCGAACGGCTGTTCGACCTGCCCGCGCTGTGGGCCGAGATCGAGGCGGCGGAGATCGGCGAGGAGGCGCGGCTCGCGCTGATCGACCAGGCCGCCGCCGCGACGCGCACCCACATCGCGGACCTGCTGCGCACCTGCCGCCCGGGGACCCACCCGGCCGACGCGATCGCCCGCCTGCGGCCGGCGATCGAGCGGCTCGCGTCGCAGACCGAGTCGCTGCTGCTGAGCGAAGCCAAGGCGCAGAGCGAGCGCATCCGCGAGCAGCTGACAGCGGCCGGCGCGCCCGAGCATCTCACCGCCAAGGTCGTGCGGCTGTTCGACCTCGACGGCGCGATCGGTCTGGCCGAGCTCGGCGCGCAGCGCGGCGTCGACGAGGTGACGCTCGCCCACGCCTTCACCCATCTGGGCGAGGCGCTGGGGCTCGACTGGGCGCATGCGGCGGCGGCGCGCATCAGCACCGGCGATCCGTGGGAACGGCTGATGATCGCCGGGCTGGCGCGCGATTTCGAGCAGCTTCGGCTCGATTTCCTCGCCCGCATCGGCGGCGACGATCCGCGCGCCGCGGTCGAGGCATGGATGGCCGACCACCAGCCGCGCGTCGCGCAGTTCGCCGCGCTGGTCGCGCGCGCCCGGCTCGCCCCGGCGCCGACCTCGGCGATCCTCGCGCAGATCGCCAGCCAGGCGCGGGTGCTGCTGGGCCGCTGACCGGCACGCTGCGGCGGCCCCACTCGGTCGCCGCAGCGCTGCCCTGCGTAACATTAGATTGCAATTGAGAATCGTTCGCGTATCGAGGGGCATCCTCCTCGAACAGCGAACCGCATGCCCGCAACCGCCCTTCGCCCCCGGCCCGATCCTCGCAAGAAGAGCCGCAAGGCGTTCTGGCTGCGTCAGCTCCACACCTGGCACTGGATGAGCTCGGCGCTGAGCCTGATCGGCCTGCTGCTGTTCGCCGTCACCGGCTTCACGCTCAACCACGCCGCCGACATCGAGGGCAGCCCCACGGTCGCCACTGCCGAGGCGACGCTGCCGACCGACCTGCTGCGGCTGGTGCGTCCCGACGGCGCGCCCGACGGCAAGCGGCCGCTGCCCGCGCCCGTAGCCGCCTGGATCGCCAAGACGCTGCCGCTCAGCCCGCATGGCGACGCCGAATGGTCGGCCGACGAAGTCTATCTGGGGCTGCCGCGTCCCGGCGGCGACGGCTGGGTCGCGATCGATCGCGCGACCGGCGCCGTCACCAGCGAGCGTACCGACCGCGGCTGGATCGCCTACCTCAACGACCTCCACAAGGGGCGCAACGCCGGCACCGCGTGGAGCTGGTTCCTCGACGTGTTCGTCGGTGCCTGCCTCGTCTTCTCGATCACCGGGCTGTTCCTGCTCCAGCTCCATGCCGCCAAGCGCCGCAGCACCTGGCCGTTGGTCGGCATGGGGCTGGTGATCCCCGCCCTCGTCGCCCTGTTCCTGATCCACTGAGCCCCGGAGCTTCGCCCATGCACGTCCGCCACCATCTCGTGCTCACCGGCCTGCCGCTCGTCGCGGTCGCGGGCGGCATCGCCGCGCCCGCCCAGGCGCAGACGCTCGACCTGTCGATCACCATCCCGCGGCTGTCGGTCGCCGAATACCACAAGCCCTATGTCGCGGTGTGGCTGGAGAAGGAGGGCGGCGGCGCCCGCACCCTCGCGGTCTGGTACGACCACGACATGAAGAACGGCGAGGGCACCAAGTGGCTGCGCGACGTGCGCCAGTGGTGGCGCGCCTCCGGCCGGTCGATGCAGTTCCCCGCCGACGGCGTGACGGGCGCGACGCGCGCGCCGGGCACGCACACGCTCCGCTTCGCCGCCGGCAAGGGGCCGCTCGGGCAGCTCGGGCCGGGCAAGTACACGCTGGTGGTGGAGGCCGCGCGCGAGGTCGGCGGCCGCGAGCTGCTGCGCCTGCCCTTCGCCTGGCCGCCCGTCGGCGGCGGCACCGCGCGCGCCGCGGGGACCAGCGAGCTCGGCGCGGTGACGCTCACCGTCCGCCGCTGACGCCATTCAACCGGGAGGGACCCACCATGCACCACAACCGCCTGCTCGCCGCCGCCGCGGCGCTCGCCCTGCTGCTCCCCGCCGCCGCGGGCGCGCACCGCCAATGGATGCTGCCGTCGACCACCGTCGTCTCGGGCGACGACGCCTGGGTAACGGTCGACGCCGCCATTTCCAACGACCTCTTCTACTTCGAGCATTTCCCGATGCGCACTCCGCCGGCGGTGATCCAGCCCGACGGCAGCGCCGGCAAGATCGAGAACTGGTCGACCAGCCGCTACCGCAGCACCTTCGACGTCCATCTGACGGAAAAGGGCACCTACAAGATCGCCGCCGTCTCGGACGGGGTGATGGGCAGCTACAAGCTGAACGGGAAGGAAGAACGGCTGCCGCGCGGGCTTACCGCCGACAAACTCGCCGGCGCGATCCCCGCCGGTGCGACCGACGTGCGCACCGCGACCAGCAGCAGCCGCAACGAGATCTTCGTCACCTCGGGCGCACCGACCACCACCGTGTTCCAGCCGACCGGCAAGGGGCTCGAACTCGTGCCGGTCACCCACCCCAACGACCTCGTCTCGGGCGAGGCGGCGACCTTCCAGTTCCTGCTCGACGGCAAGCCCGCCGCCGATCTGCCGGTGACGGTGATCCCCGGCGGCATCCGCTATCGCGACCAGCTCGGCCAGATCGACCTGAAGACCGGCGCCGACGGCAAGGTCGCGATCACCTGGCCAGAACCGGGCATGTACTGGCTCAACGTCACCACCGGCGGCGGGCGCCGCGGCTCCGAGGCCGGCGCTGCCGCAACGCCCGCCCCCACGCGCCGCGCCAGCTACATCGCGACTCTGGAGGTGCTCGCGCCCTGACGCCGGCGCGCGTCGCCATCCCCGCGCACGTGGACCCGGCGGCGTTCGCGCGCCGGGACCCGCACGCGCGCGTCGCCACGATCGGCGGCGAGACGATGGGCACCGTCTGGAGCGCAAAGATCGTCGGCGGCGATCCGCAAGCGACGCGGGCGCTCGCCGAACGGTTGCTCGCCCAGGTCGTCGCCGAGATGAGCCACTGGGCGCCGGACTCGGCGCTGTCGCGGCTCAACCGCGCGCCGATCGGCAGCTGGCAGCGACTGCCGCCCGCGCTCCTACGGGTGCTGGCTGCGGCCTGGGAGGTTGCCGGGGCGAGCAACGGCGCGTTCGATCCGACGACCGGCGCGCTGGTCGACCTGTGGGGCTTCGGCCCGGCTGGTCCGCGCAGCACCGTCCCGGACACCGCCGCGATCGACGCCGCGCACGCCGCCGCCGGCCTCGCCGCGTTCGAGCTCGACCCGCTGCTGCTGCGCGCCCGCCGGCGGCGCGACGCACGGCTCGACCTGTCGGGCATCGCCAAGGGGTATGCGGTCGATGCGCTCGCGGAGGCGTTGGCGGCGGCCGGCCATCGCGACGTGCTGGTCGAAATCGGTGGCGAGTTCGTCGGGCGTGGGCTGCGTCCCGATGGTCAGCCCTGGTGGATCGACGTCGAGCCGCTGCCGGACGCTGCCCTGCCCCCGCTGCGCATCGCCGCGCACGAGATCGCCGTTGCGACCTCGGGCGACTATCGCCGCCAGTTCGTCGCCGGCGGCACGCGCTATTCGCATACGCTCGACCCGCGCACCGGCCGCCCGATCGCCCACGGCACCGCCTCGGTGACGGTGCTCGGCTCCAGTTGCATGCTCGCCGACGCCCATGCGACGGTGCTCACCGTGCTGCCGCCCGAGCAGGCGCGGGCATGGGCGATCGAGCACGCGATCGCCGCGCGCCTCGTCGAGCGCTCGGGGCACCGCCTGGAGGAATGGCTCTCGCCCGCCCTCCAGGCGATGCTCGACGGACCGAGTTAGAAGTCGACCGACATCGATGCCTTGAACGTCCGCGGCATGCCCTGGAGCAGCGAAGAGTTGGACGAGTCGAACGCGCTCGCCCAATAGCGTTCGTTGGCGACGTTATCGACGTTGAAGCGGAAGGTGACCGGCCGCTGCGCGACGACCGCGACATAGCGCGCGCCCAGGTCGAAGCGCGTCCAGTCGCCGATCTCCAGCGTATTGGCGTCGTTCACCTGCTGCTCGCCCGTCTGCACGACGCGGCCGGTCAGCGTCAGCCCGGCGGCGAAGGGCAGATCCCATTCGACATTGGCGTTGACCGTATAGTCGGGGACGCCGCGCGCGGTGTTGCCGTCGAGCGCGCCCGCCTGCGTACGGCGCAGTTCGGCGTCGATGACCGTGCCGCCCGCGATCAGCCGCAGGCCGGGGGCTAGCTCGCCGTCGATGCCGATCTCGATCCCGCGGTGGCGCTGTTCGCCGTCGACGCCAATGGTGGCGCTGGCGCCGCCGGCATCGAGCGTGGCGATGGTGAAGGGGCGCGCGATCTGGAATGCGGCGATGCTGGCGTTGATGCGGCCGATCCCCAGCTTCGCGCCGACCTCGTACTGCACCGACTTGAACGGGTCGAAGATCTCGCCCGCGTTGCTCACGGGCACGTCGCCGACCCCAGGGTAGGTAACGCTGACGCCTGCTGTCGAGCCCGGCGCGAGCGATTCGATGCGATTGGCGTAGAGCGACACGCCATCGACCGGCTTCGCAACGATACCCACGACCGGCGTGACGGCATCGTCGGTCCGCGCGGACTGCAGGCTGCCGTCGCCGTAGGAATAGCCCTTGCTCGTGATGCTCTGCAGGCGGAGGCCGGCGGTCACCAGTACGCGGTCGTCGAGGAAGCCGATGGTGTCGGACGCGAACGCGCTGCCGAGCCGGCTGCGCGCGATCGGGAACGGATCGTCCAGGTCGCCGCCCGCGAACGTCACCGTGCCCGGAACCGCGAATTGCGGCGTGTCGTACAGGTTGGTGGGCGTGTTGCTGTAGAATTCATAGGCGGTGCGATTGACGCCCCAGATGTGGCTGCCGCCGACGTTGATCTGGTGGGTGATGCCACCGCTGGCGAGCCGCACGCGCAGACCGCCCTGCACCGACACGTTGGTGCTCGTGAACGGAATGAAGGACGCCCCCGCAAGGCCCGCGCCGGTTGCCGCGTCGTTCAGCGTGAAGCCGCTGTACCGGCCCTCTTCGTCGGTGTCGCGCGCGCCGCCCGTTACGTACAGCGTCGCGTCGTCGGCGACGTCGTACTCGACGCGGGCGCTGCCGAACACGTCGCGCAGGTCGGTGTAGGTGAAGGCCTGCCCGTAATTATGGTCCGCATCGGGCACGCGCGGGACGGCGGTGGAGACGATCACCTTGGGCCGCAGATTGCGCACCTCGTAGCGCTGGTAGGCGATATCGCCCGATACGCGCAGCGCCCCGCTCGACCAGTCGAGCGACGCGCCGATCACCGTGGCGCGACGGAACTCGTCGTCGACCGCGACGTCACCCGCGCGATAGGCACCGTTGATGCGGACGCCCAGCGCACGATCGGCGCCGAAGCGCCGCGACACGTCGAAGCTGCCGCCGAAATGCGCATCGCCGGCATAGTTGGCGGTGGCGCGGAACAGGTCCTCCTGCCCGGCACGCTTGGAGGTCAGGTTGACGTTGCCGCCGATGCCGGTCCCGCCCGGCGCGGCGCCGTTCAGGAAGGCGCTGGCGCCGTTCAGCACCTGCACCTGGTCATACAGTTCCGGCGCGATCAGCTGGCGCGGCGTGACGCCGTACAGGCCGTCCAGCGCGATGTCGTCGCCGAACAGCGGAAAGCCGCGTACGACGAACAGTTCGGCGGCGTTGCCGAAGCCATAGGTGGTGCGGAACGACGGATCGTTCTCCAGCACCTGGCCCAGCGTCTGCGGCTGCTGGTTGAGGATGAGGGCGCTGTTGTAGCTCTTGATGCTGAAGGGGACGTCCTCCGCCCGCTGATCGCCCAGCACGCCCACCCGCCCCTCGCGGGTCACCTGCGTCTCGTTGCGGCGCTGTGCGGTGACGACGACCTCGTCCTCAGTCACCGGCGTCTCGCTCGCGACATCCTGCGCGAAGGCTGGCAATGCGCCCGTCGCCAGCGCGAGCGCCAGACCCGAAGCCGCCGCGCGGTACCCCATCTTCCTCATCATACACCCCTTCTCGCGAGCCCCCCGGCCCGCATCTTCAAGAAACGTTTCAGCGGCGCTGCACCCGCATCGCCCAGCCGACCGCGGCGACCGGCACCGCCAGCGCGATCCACGACAGCAGGTCGCGTCCGCCATCGCCGGTCAGCGCGCTCAGCAGGCCGAGGATCGACAGCAGCGCGATCGCCACCGGCAGCGCAAAGGTCGACCGGATCATTCGGCCGGCACCAGCACGCCGCCGCTCTCCACCTCTCGCACGCGCTGCGGCAGCGGGGCGCGGCGCTTGCCGAGCCACAGGTAGAGGCCGGACCCCAGGATCACGATCGTGAAGCCGTCAAGCAGCGCCCACAGGATCTTGAGCGGCAGCGCGCCATAGTCGCCGAAGTGCAGCGGCCGCGACAGCGACAGCGCCTGGAAATACCAAGGCATCGGCCGCACGTCGGTCAACCGGCCGCTCTCCGCATCGATCAGCGCCGGCGTCAGCAGATGCTCGGTGAGCGGCGTGTCGCCTTGCAGGAACACCGCATAATGGTGCTTGCTGCTGTACGACCCGCCCGGGAAGGCGATGAACTGCGGATTGTTGCCCGGCCGCGCACGCCGCGCCGCCGCCATCGCCGCGTCGAGCGAGCCGTAGCGCGACGGCGGCAGCGCCTCGCGCCCGGCATAGGCCCGCGTCATCTCGGCCAGCTCGTCGCGCTGCCACAGCTGGGTGATCGGATCGGCCAGCGCGTTGACCACGCCGGTCAGCCCCACCACCGCCATCCAGGCGAGCGCGACGATGCCGAGCAGGTTGTGATAATCGAGCCACTTGATCCGCCGGCTGCGCGAGGTGCGCAGCGTGCCGAAGTCGAGCTTGCGCATGAACGGTGCGTAGAGGACCACGCCCGACACGATCGAGGCGACGAACACCACGCCCATCGCGCCCAGGAACAACATGCCCGGCAGCCCCAGGAACATGTCGGTGTGGAGTTGGAGCAGGAAGTGCATCACGCCGTCGTCGGAGGCGACCTCCGCCAGCTCGCCGGTGGCGCGGTTGTAGGTCTGCATCGTCATTTCCGACCCGGGCGCATCGGGGCGCGGGCCGGTGGTGATGGTCATCTGCGGGCGTTCGTTGTCGAACGCCATGAACAGCGGCACCTCGCCGGGACGTGCCGCCAGCGCCTTGGCGAGCATGGTGTCGAGCGGCAGCAGCCCGGGCCCCTCGCCCGACGACGGCAGTCCCGCCATGCCGGCGGCGACATCGGCGCCGCTCAGCCGGTCGATCTCGTCGTGGAAGATCAGCGGCAGCCCGGTGACGCACAGCATCAGCAGGAAGGCCGTGCAGACCAGGCTGGTCCACTTGTGCACCAGATACCAGGCGCGGACGGTGCCCCGCGTCATCGGTTCCTGCTTCCCGGGATCGTCGCCGCCGCCGCCCTCATGAGGCGGCGCTGTAGTCCAACCCGCATTTGCGAACAAGTCGCATTATTATTGAGATTGCGCCGTCACACCTCTGCCCAGCGCCGCAAGAGGTTGTGATAGACTCCCGTCAGCTCGATCACGGAGCGGTCGGCGTGACCAAGTTCGCCGGCAAGCCGCTGCACCGACTGGTCGAGTTCGAACAGGATGCGGCGCTCGCCGTCGTCGCGGACCATCGACTGCATCCAGAAAAAGGACGCGACCCGCCGCCCGCGCGTCACCGGCTCGACGCGGTGGAGGCTGGAGGCGGGATAGAGGATCAGGTGCCCGGCGGGCAGCTTGACGCTCTGCGCGCCGAACTGGCCCTCGATCAGCAGCTCGCCGCCGTCGTACGCGTCGGGGTCCTCCAGGAACAGCGTCGCCGACAGATCGCTGCGGATGCGGAAGTCGGTACCGCGCTGGATGCGCACGGCATTGTCGACGTGCGCGCCGAAGGTCTGGCCGACGCCGTAGCGGTTGAACAGCGGCGGGAACACCTTGGCCGGCAGCGCCGCCGCGACGAACAGCGGCGTGCGCCCCAGCGCGTCGAGGATCATGCCGCCCGCCTGCTTGGCGGCGGCAGAGCCTTCCGGCAGCTGTTCGTTGCGCTTGGCAAGCGCGGACTGGTGGCCGGAGGTGACGTTGCCGTCGACCCATTCGGCCGCATCGATGAGCCCGCGCAGCCGCTGGACGGCGTCGGCATCGAGCACATCGGGTATCGCGATCAGCATGGCACCCCCTCCCTTTTCGAACTGCGGCGCCGACACCGCGTGGCGATGCCGGCGCCGCCCCCCGGTTACATCCGGTAGCTGAGCGTCAGCACCGCCGAGCGTGCCTCGCCCGCGGTCGCCCAGCCGTTGTTGCGCACCCGCGTGTAATATTCGGTGTCGCCGACGTTCTTCACGTTGAGCTGCGCGGAGAAGTTGGGCGTGACGTCGTACGCCAGATAGGCGTTGTGGACGAGGTAGTCGTCGACCTTGAACAGCACCGTCTCCCGTGTGGGGCTGCTGTTGTTGAGGTGGAAGCTGCCCTGATAGGTCAGGCCATATCCCACGCTCAGCCCGAACGGCAGGCGATAGGTGGTGAACAGGCTGCCCGAATGTTCGGGCACGTTGGTGAGCGGATTGCCCGCCTGCGGGTCGAGCGTTCCCGGCGACGCGTTCTTGGCGATGCTGCGCAGCACCTCGCTGTCGAGATAGGTGTAGTTGGCCGTGATCGTCCACGCCGGGGTGATCCGCCCCACGGCGCCCAGTGCGATGCCGTCGACGCGCGACTTGCCGTCGAGCTGCTGCTCGGGAACCGTGGAGTCCGCGGTGGCGACCTTGTACTGGTCGCGCTCGTTGCGGAACGCCGCCGCGGTCAGCAGCAGCCGCCCGCCCGACAGCTCGGCCTTGGCGCCGATCTCATAGTTCTTGGCGCTTTCCGGCTTCACGTTGCAGGTGCTGGCGGTAGCGTTGTTCACGCCGGAGATCGTGCACGAACCGTTGACCGAGGTCTTCGACGGCGTCTTGGAGTTGCCGTAGGCAGCGTAGAGGCTCACCGCTTCGATCGGCTTGTAGACTGCGCCGATCCGGTACGAGAACAGGTCGTCCGAGTTGTCGACGCGGGTGCCCGGAGTCACCGTGCCGAGCGGCACCGCACCGGTGCTCGTCGCCTGCACGGTATCGGGGCGGAACCAGCCCTTGTTGTGCTCGTAGCGGACGCCGCCGTTGATCTCGAAATGGTCGGAGACCTTGGTCGCGTCGAACAGATAGGCGGCGTAGTTCTCCAGCTCGCCGCTCTGCTGTGCGGTCGGGATGAAGTTCACCGGCCCCGTGTAGACGTTGCTGCCATAGGTGAACCCGGCCGGGCCCGCGACGACGTCATTGGGGTTGGCGATCGAGATCAGCGGCAGGCTGGCGAACGGGTTGCTGCCGTCGGCGTTGCGCAGCGAGCTGCCGCTGCGCAGGAAGAACTTTTCCCAGCTGACGGCGGCGCCCAGCGTCACCGTGTGTTCGATGCCCCCGGTGTCGACCACTGCGCGCAGGTCGAGCTGGTTGAACGCCAGCTGGTTGCGCGTATCGCGCGTGTTCCCGCGCGGGCCGGAGGGCAGGTAATAGCCGGGCGGCGCGACCACCGCGCCAGTGCTGTTGATGCAGGGACCGCCTGCGGGAAGCACGGCATCCGCCAGGCAGTAGCTGCCCTGCGGCGGATCGACCAGCGTGAACTGGCGCACGTCCTGCCAGCGGGTCAGGTTGCGCAGGCTCAGCCGGTCGCTGAACTCATGCTCGAACGTCGCGGTCAGCTGATCGACGTTCGATTCCTGCGTGTCGATGTTGCGATAGCCATAATAGCTGCTGCGATCGACACCAGGGAGCGGCCCGTCATGGTCGGCGTTGACGTAGTAAGGCACGCCGTACTGCGGGATGTTCTCGTCCTCCTGGTGGAGGTACTGGAAGGTCAGCCGCGTCGGCCCCTCGATCCCGATCGTCACCGACGGCGCGACGCCCCAGCGGCGGTAGTTCTCGACGTCGCGGCCGGGCACGTCGTTCCGGTGCGCCATCGCGTTGAGCCGCACCGCGACGAGATCGTTGACCCGCACGTTGGTGTCGACGGTGCCGCGATAATAGTCGTCGGTGCCGATGCCGCCGGTCACCACCGTGCGATCGATGGAGAGCGGCCGCTTGGTGACCAGATTGATCGAGCCGCCGACCGAGCCCGACCCGGCGTAGACCGAGTTGGCGCCGTTCACGACCTCCAGCTGCTCGAGGTTGAACGAGTCCGTGCGGGTATATTGCGCGCTGTCGCGCACCCCGTCCTGAGCGATGTCGCTGTTGGCCGAATAGCCGCGCAAGTTGATCGAGTCGCCGTAGCCGCCGCCGCCCTCGCCCGCGCCGAAGGTGATGCCCGGCACCGTCGTCAGCACGTCGCGCAGCGTCAGCAGGTTCTGCTGCTCGATCGTCTCGTTGGTGATGACGGTGACGGTCTGCGGCGTGTCCCGGACCTTGCGGGTGTTCTTCGGGCTCTCCTGGCGCGGCGCATAGACCTGTCCGGTCACCACCACCTCGTCGGTACGGAGCAGCTGGTCGTCCGGATCGGCCGGCCGGTTCGCCGCTGCCGGATCGGCCATCTCGCCAGCGGTCGCCGGGCTCGACGCGATGAAACCGACGCAGGAAAGCGCCAGGAAAGGCGCGGCCGGAAGCCGCGGCGCGGTACGCTGTCGCATGGAAATCCCCCCAATGCAGAATGCTTGCGAGCACCTGCTATTGCGAGTCGTTCTCTACGTCAACGCTATTGCGAGCTATTCTCATTGCGATCGGTCAAAAAGGTGCCGAGCAACCATGATCGCAAGGCGCTTGCAAGGTTGGGCGGATCCTCGGCGTCGATGCGGGCGACGTCGATGCGCGCGATCAGGGCGTTGAGCGGCAGCGCGCGCGCGGCGGCTTCCTGCTCCAGCGCCTGCCAGAACAGCGGTTCGAGGCTGATCGAGGTCGAATGGCCGGCGATCGTCACCGATCGCTTGACCGGCCCGGCGAAGCCGCCGGGCGGCGGCTCCACCTCCTTCACGGCGTGTCGAACAGCGCCGCGAGCTGGTCGATCATCGTGCCGGCAAGCTGCTCGGCGTCCATGATCGTCACCGCGCGCGCGTACCAGCGCGTCACGTCGTGGCCGATGCCGATCGCCACCAGCTCGACGGGCGAGCGCCCTTCGATCCAGCCGATCACCTGCCGCAGGTGCCGCTCCAGATAGCTGCCCGAGTTCACCGACAGGGTGGAATCGTCGACCGGCGCACCGTCGGAAATGACCATCAACACCTTGCGATCCTCCGGCCGGGCGATCAGCCGCCCGTGCGCCCACAGCAGCGCCTCGCCGTCGATGTTCTCCTTGAGCAGCCCCTCGCGCATCATCAGGCCCAGCGCCTTCTTGGCACGGCGCCACGGCTCGTCGGCCTGCTTGTAGACGATGTGACGGACGTCGTTGAGCCGGCCCGGATGCGGCGGACGGCCTGCCGCCAGCCACGCCTCGCGCGACTGGCCGCCCTTCCACGCGCGGGTGGTGAAGCCCAGCACCTCGACCTTCACCCCCACCCGCTCCAGCGTGCGCGCGAGGATGTCGGCGCTGATCGCCGCGATCGAAATCGGCCGACCGCGCATCGACCCCGAATTGTCGATCAGCAGCGTGACGACCGTATCGCGGAACTCGGCCTCGCGCTCGATCTTGTACGACAGCGACTGGCCGGGGTTGAGGACGACGCGCGCCAGCCGCGCCGCGTCGAGCAGCCCTTCCTCCTGGTCGAAATCCCACGAGCGCGACTGCTGCGCCATCAGCCGCCGCTGCAGCCGGTTGGCGAGCTTGGTGACCACGCCCTGCAACTGCACCAGTTGCTGGTCGAGATAGGCACGCAGCCGGTCGAGCTCGTCGGAATCGCACAGCTCGGTCGCGGCGACCACCTCGTCGAACGCAGTGGTGAAGGCACGATAGTCGAACTGCGCAGGCTGATCGGACCAGTTGCGGTTCGGCCGGACCGGCATCATGCCGTCGCCTTCGTCACCCGGCTCGCCCTCGCCGTCCTCGGCCGCGTCGTCGGTGCGGTCCTCGCCTTCGCCCTCGCCCTGCTCGTCGCGGCGATCCTGCCCGCGCGCCTCGACCTCGCCCTCGCCGCCGGGCTGCTGCTCTGCCTCGCCCTCGTCGCCTGCGTCGTCCGGCTGGTCCTCGGTGCCGTCCTCCTCCTCACCGCCTTCGTCGCGGTCGTCGGGCTCGACCTCGCCCTGGACAAGCTCGAGCCCTTCCAGCAGGCGCGTCGTCCCGCGCGCGAACGCCGCCTGGTCGCCAACCGACGCCGCCAGCGTATCGAGCGCATCGCCGGCGCGCTCCTCGATCCAGTCCTGGACCAGCGCCATGCCAGGCGCGGCGGCAGCGGGCGGCAGCTTGCCGGTCAGCCGCTCGCGGATCATCAGCGCGACCGCAGTCGACAGCGGCACCTCGGCGCGGTTGCGGGCACGCGCGATCGGGTCCGAACGCAGCCGCATCGCCAGCGCCTGGTCGAGGTTGTCGGCGATGCCGGCATAGCCCTGCGACCCGAGCGCCTCGACCCGCGCGGTCTCGGCCGCATCGAACACCGCGCGCGCGACGGCGTCGGCCGGGGCGTTGCGCGCGTGCGTCGCGCCGTCGTGCAGCCGCAGCCGCAGCGCGAAGCCGTCGGCAAAACCGCGCGCCTCGGCGACCTGCTCCGGCGGCAGCGTGCGCGAGGGCATCGGCACCTTGATGTGCCGCCCGGACGCGGCCGGCGCATCGGCGGTGTAGCCGAGCTCCACCTCCGCATCGCCCGAAAGCGCGCGTGCCGTCCCCCGCAGCGCGTCGCGGAACTGGTCGAGAAGCGTGTCTGTCGCCATTACCAAAGCGTCTCGCATCCGAACGCCGCGAACTGCGGGTCCCTGGTGATCACGGTCAAGCCGTCGACGAGGCCCTGCGCCGCGATCATGCGATCGAACGGGTCGCGGTGGTCGCCGGCCATCAGCCCCGCCGTCCGGCAATGATCCTGGCGAAGCGGCAGGTGGATCATGCCATCCGCGATCACCGCCCCCTCGAACTGCTGCAGCGGCTCGAGCATCGCCGGCAACTGGCCGGACCGCACCTTGAGCGCGATCTCGAACGCGGAGACGGCGCTCACTGCCACGCGGTTGCCCCGCGCGCCGATCGCGGCGCGGGCAGGCGCCGACAGCTTCGGGTCGCCGAGCCACCACCAGATCAGAGCATGGGTGTCGAGCAGATAGGTCAAGCGTCAGAGATCCGCCAGCTTGCCTTCGAAGCGGTCGAGCTCGGCGTCGCCATATTCGGGCGCGAACCAGACGTCGCTCGGCACCGCTGCCCGCAGATGCGCGAACCGGCCGGGGCGCCGCGGTTCAGTCGTCGCCGGTGCGACCGGAACGAGCCGGGCGTAGGGCACGCCAGCCTTGGCGAGCACGATCTCCTCGCCCGCATGCGCACGGTCGATCAGCCGGGAGAAGTGGGTCTTCGCCTCGTGGACGTTATAGATCTTGTGCGGGTCGGCCTCGGCCATTGCGCGCCTCCACAGGGTGGACCAACCAATTAGTCCACCCCTGTTCCCGGTTCAACCCTTCTTCGCCACGCTTTCGGGCAGGTCCTTGCCGAACACGCGCTGGTAGTATTCGGCGACCAGCCCGCGCTCCGCCTCGTCGCACTTGTTGAGGAACGACAGGCGGAAGGCGAAGCCCACGTCCTTGAAGATCAGCGCGTTCTGCGCCCAGGTGATCACCGTGCGCGGGCTCATCACCGTCGAGATGTCGCCGTTGACGAAGCCGCGGCGGCTGAGCTCGGCGACGCGGACCATCTTCTCGACGGTCTCCTTGCCGCCGGCCTGGTCGTACTCGCCCGACTTGGCGAGGACGATGTTGGCCTCGGTCTCGGCGGGCAGATAGTTGAGCGTGACGACGATGTTCCAGCGGTCCATCTGGCCCTGGTTGATCTGCTGAGTGCCGTGATAGAGCCCGCTGGTGTCGCCCAGCCCGACCGTGTTGGCGGTTGCGAACAGGCGGAAATAGGGGTTCGGGCGGATCACGCGATTCTGGTCGAGCAGCGTCAGCTTGCCCTCGGTCTCCAGCACGCGCTGGATCACGAACATCACGTCGGGGCGGCCGGCGTCGTATTCGTCGAACACCAGCGCGGTCGGCGTCTGCAGCGCCCAGGGCAGCAGCCCCTCGCGGAACTCGGTGACCTGCTGGCCGTCCTTCAGCACGATCGCGTCGCGGCCGATCAGGTCGATGCGGCTGATGTGCGCGTCCAGGTTGATGCGGATCGACGGCCAGTTGAGCCGCGCCGCCACCTGCTCGATGTGGGTCGACTTGCCGGTGCCGTGATAGCCCTGCACCATCACCCGGCGGTTGTGTGCGAAGCCCGCCAGGATCGCGAGCGTCGTATCCGGATCGAACACATAGGCCGGATCGGCGTCGGGCACGCGCTCGTCGGCGACGCTGAACGCCGGCACCTCCATGTCGATGTCGATGCCGAAGACGTCGCGCACCTTCACGGTGCGGTCGGGCGCGTCGAGGACGGTGGTTTCGCTGCGGTCGGTCTGGAGGTCGGGGATGCTGGTCATGGAAGCCTTTCGTGCCCGCGGGGCTCGGGCACGCTTTAGGCGCAACGGGCCCGGTTACTCAACGGCCACCTTGTCCGGCAGAGCGAAGAGAGTGACGAACCGCTCGGCCGCCGCCCGGTTCCCCTCGACGCGCAGCATCCCCGCCGCCTCCGCCGCGGCCAGCGGCATGCCGCCGTAGACCACCGGCAGGAACGCAGAGGCGCCGCCGCTCAACACCGTGTCGGCGCCCTCGACGCTTCCCCGCGCGACCCGCAGCTCGCCGTCGCCGAGCCGCGCGACGAACGTCTCCTCGCCGACGCGAATGCCGACCGCGACCCGCCACGCCCCCACCCGCCCGGGCACCAGCAGCATCCGCAGCGACAGCAGCAGCGACACCGCCGAGAACGGCAGGCTCGGGTCGTGCGTCGGCGAGCGCAGCGCCCAGCGCGCGAGTGCCAGGATGACCGGCTCGCTCTCCCGCCCCCAGGCGGTGAGCTCATAGACCTGGACGTTGGCGGGCGACGGCAGCTTGTAGCGCCGGACGATGCCCGACGCTTCGAGCGAGGCGAGCCGCTGGGTCAGGATATTGGCGCTCAGCCCCGGCAGCCCGGCGCGCAGCTCGCCGAAGCGCCGCGGCCCCAGCAGCAGCTCGCGCATGATCAGCAGCGCCCAGCGTTCGCCGACGAATTCCATCCCCAACGCGGCACCGCAGGCATCATCATACCAGCGCTTTTCCACCTTAGTTATTTTTTGTGACTCCATAGTTGCCAAAGATAAGTACGGCGGGCATGCTGGTCAAACATCGAGTCGGGAGAGGGTTCGAACATGGCACGCGATATCTTCGTGAACCTGCCGGTGGCCGACGTGGCGCGGTCGACCGCCTTCTACGAAGCGATCGGCTTCGAGAAGAACCCGGACTTCTCCAACGAGCAGGCGTGGGCGATGCGCTGGACCGATGCCATCTACGTGATGCTGCTCGACAACGCCTTCTACGCCACCTTCACCGACAAGAAGATCCTCGACGCAAAGACGCACAGCGGCGCGCTGCTGGCGCTCGGGTTTGATAGTCGCGCGGATGTCGACGCGATCACCCAGGCCGCGCTCACTGCCGGGGGGCGCGAACTCCACGATCCGGAGGACTTAGGGTTCATGTACAGCCGCGCCTTCGAAGATCCCGACGGCCACGGCTGGGGCCCGTTCACGATGGATGTCGCGGCCGCGCCCGCCGCGCAGCCGGAGGAGGCGTGACATGTCGTTCCAGGCCTATCTCGACACGATCGAACGCACCACCGGCAAGACTCCGGCCGGCTTCACCGCCGACGGCGGCATCGCGCCGGGGGTGAAGGCGACCCGGATCACCGACTGGCTCAAGAGCGACTATGGGCTCGGCCACGGCCATGCGATGGCGATCTACGCGCTGCTGAAGGGCACCAAGCGGGAGGGCGACGCATGACCCGGCCCGTCATCACCGCCTACGACTGGGTGCCCGACTTCGCCAAGGGGCTGGTGCGCGACCTGCAGGTGCGCTGGGCGCTCGAAGAGGTCGGCCGATCCTATGACGTCCGCTACCTGTCGCAGGGCAGCCAGAAGGCGCCCGCGCATCGCGCGCAGCAGCCGTTCGGCCAGGTGCCGACCTATCAGCAGGGCGATCTGGTGCTGTTCGAATCCGGCGCGATCGTGCTCCACATCGCCCGGACCCACGCCGGGCTGCTGCCCGACGATCCGTCCGGGCGCGCCCGCGCGATCGAGTGGATGTTCGCCGCGCTCAACACCGTCGAGCCGCCGATCACCGACTATGGCGTCGCCGCGGTGCTCGAGCGCGACCAGCCCTGGTCGCAGCCGCGCATGCCGGCGGTGGTCGCGCGGATCGAGGAGCGGCTGGGCGACCTCGCCGCGCGGCTGGCCGACGCCGAGTGGCTCGACGGCAGCTTCTCGGCGGGCGACCTGATGATGGTCGGGGTGCTGCGCCAGTTGCGGGACAGCGGCTTGGTCGAGGCGCATCCGACGCTCGCGGCCTACGTCGACCGCGGCACCGCGAGGCCCGCGTTCCGGCGCGCGCTCGACGCGCAGATGCAGGGCTTCACCGGCAGCCCGCCGCCCGGCTTCGCGGCATGGCTGGAGAAGCAGGCGCAGGGCGCGGCGGCATGAGCGTGGACGGCCCGCGTATCGTCCGCAGCGGTTTTCTCCCGATCCTCGACGCATAGGAGCAGCGACATGCGCAATCCGCACGGCTTCCCGATCTGGTACGAGCTGACCACCCCCGACCCCGATGCCGCCGCCCGCTTCTACGAGGCGGCGATCGGCTGGCGGGTCGGCGGGCCGATGTCGGCGGAGATGGACTATCGGCTGATCGACGCCGGGAACGGCGAGGTCGGCGGGGTGATGCGGCTCACGCCCGAGTTGAAGGGCAAGGGCGCCGAGCCCGGCTGGCTGTTCTACCTGGGCGTCGACGACGTCGACGCGACCGCCGCCCGGATCGATCAGGCCGGCGGCAGCATCCATGTGCCGCCGCAGACGATCGAGGGCGTCGGCCGCTTCGCGATGGTCGCCGACCCGCAGGGCATTCCCTTCTATGTGATGCGCGGCGAAAGCGACGAGGCGAGCCGCGCCTGGGAGGTGAACGGCCAGGGCAAGTGCGGCTGGAACGAGCTGACCACCCCCGATCAGGCCGGTGCGCTCGACTTCTACGCCGAGATGTTCGGCTGGACCTACCCCGACCGCATGTCGATGGGAGAGGCCGGCGACTATATATTTGTGGAGTCGGGCGGCGAGACGATCGGCGCGATCATGCAGCGGCCGGCGGAGTCGCCCGTCACCGGCTGGCAATTCTATTTCCGCGCGCCCGACGTTGCGGCAGCCGCCGAGCAGGTGCGCAGCGGCGGCGGTACCGTGGCGATGGGGCCGATGGACGTGCCCGGCGACGAGCGGATCATCGTCGCGATCGATCCCCACGGCGCGCTGTTCGGCGTCGTCTCCGGCACCCGGACACAGCGATGAGCGCGGCACCCGGCATCGCCGCCTGCCTGTGGTACGACGGCCGCGCCGCGGACGCCGCGCGCTTCTACGCCGCGACTTTCCCCGACAGCCGCATCACCGCGGTCCGGCGCAGCCCGGTCGACTATCCGGCAGGCAAGGCCGACGACGTGCTGACGGTCGAGTTCACCATCCGGGGCATGGCGTTCGTGGCGCTCAACGGCGGCCCCGGCCACCCGCACAGCGATGCGGCCTCGTTCCAGATCTTCACCGAGGATCAGGCCGAGACCGACCGCATCTGGGCCGCGCTGATCGCCGACGGCGGTGCCGAGGTGGCGTGCAGCTGGTGCCGCGACCGCTGGGGCGTGTCGTGGCAGATCGTACCCCGCCAACTCACCGACGCGCTTGCCGACCCCGACCCGGCCGCCGCCGCACGCGCGATGCAGGCCATGATGGGCATGGTGAAGATCGACATCGCCGCGATCGAAGCGGCACGCAACGGAGGTTGACGATGCGCCACACGCTCGCGATCGACTATGTCATCGACGCACCCGTCGCCGCCGTGTGGCGAGCATGGCGCGATCACCTCGCCGAATGGTGGTGCCCCCTGCCCTGGCGGACCGAGGTCGAGACGCTCGACCTGCATGCCGGCGGCAAGTTCGTGGCGATCATGATCGAACCCGAAGGCGACCGCCACCGCGGCGAGAGCGTCTTCCTGGAGGTGGTGCCCGAACGTCGCGTCGTGTTCACCAACGCGCTCGCCGAAGGCTTCTGGCCGCATCAAGAGGAGCCGTTCGCGTTCGTCGGCGTGTTCGAGTTCGAGCCAGACGGAAACCGCACCCGCTACCGCGGCGAGGCACGCCACTGGAGCGCCGAAGACCGCGACAGGCACGCAAGCTTCGGCTTCGACGAGGGCTGGCGGGCGGTGGCCAAGCAGCTGGAGGCGGTGGCGCAGCGGATCGTGGCGTCGGAGGTGGCATAAAACCGTTCTCCCAGCGCAACCGTTCCCCGGCGAAGGCCGGGGCCCAGTTACGATTGGGTGCAGTAGCGCACCTCCCTCCGCGGCCTTCCCGACTGGGCCCCGGCCTCCGCCGGGGGAACGGAAGAAGAGGACTTTGTCGCTTGCCCGCTCAGCCCGCGAACGCAGGCGAGCCCTTGAGCTGCTGGTACGCCGCGATCACCTTCTGCAGCGCGGCCTCGTGGCTGCGGTCGCCACCGTTGCGGTCCGGATGATAGCGGCGCACCAGCTCGCTGTAGCGCTTGCGCAGCGCGTGGCGGTCGGCGTCGACCTCCAGCCCCAGCGCCTTGAGCGCCGAGCGATCGCCGGGCGTCAGCGGCCGACCGTCCTTGCGCTCCGCACGCACGCTCGCCTTGAACTTCGCGCCGATTGCGTCGAGCGGATCGGCGAAGTCGGCCCAACGCGGACCGCGGTCGGTGCCCGCGCCGGTGAAGGCGCGCGTCTCCCGCTCCCAGCCGGCCATCGGCCGCTGCGCGTCGTGGATCTCCTCCGCGGTCATGCCTGCGAAGAAGTTATAGCCGGCGTTGAAGGCACGGACATGCTCCAGGCAGAACCAGCGATAGCTACTCGGCCGGTCGCCGTTCTGCGGCGCACCCTCCAGCGGCGGCGCGCGGAACTCGCCCGCCTCCGCGCAGCCCGGCGCCTCGCAGGGGCGTCCACTTTCCACCCGGCCGTGGAACCTCGTGTTCGGCCGGTCCTTCCCGATCTTCTCGCGCGCCACGCGACTCCCTCGTGCAAACGCCGTATATAGGCGCGATGCACAACACCGCCACCGGCCCCGTCGCGTCCGAAATCGCCGCCCGCCTCACCGAAGCGCTCGAGCCCACCCATCTGGAGGTCGTCAACGACAGCGGGCGCCACGCCGGCCACAGCGGCGACAACGGCACCGGCGAATCGCATTTCACGGTCATCATCGAGAGCGGGGCCTTCGTCGGCCGCTCGCGCGTTGAGCGGCAGCGGCTGGTGAACCGGGCCCTTTCGGACCTGCTCGTCGAACGCGTCCACGCGCTGGCGATCCGCGCCCGTGCCCCGGGAGAAGAGAGCTGATGGACTATACGCTCTGGTACTGGCCGAGCATCCAGGGTCGCGGCGAGTTCGTCCGGCTCGCGCTGGAAGCCGCCGGGATCGCCTATCGCGACCGCGCGCGCGACGACGGTGCCGAAGCGCTGGTCGCCGACCTGGGGAGCGACCGCCCACGCCCGCCGTTCGCCCCGCCCTATCTGGAATGCGACGGGACAGTGATCGCGCAGACCGCCAATATCCTGCTCTATCTGGGTGAGCGCCATGACCTCGCCCCGTCGGGGCTCGCCGACCGACTGTGGCTGCACGAGATCCAGCTGACCGTCGCCGACATGGTTGCGGAAGCGCACAACGTCCATCATCCGGTCGCGGTCGGCGCCTATTACCACGAGCAGAAGGCCGAGGCGGCGCGCGCTGCCAAGCAGTTCCGCGCCGAGCGGATGCCCAAGTTCCTCGGCTATTTCGAGCGCGCGGCCGCGGCGAATCCGGGCGACTGGCTGATCGACGATCGCTGGACCTACGGCGACACGTCGCTGTTCCAGCTGGTCGAGGGGCTGCGCTACATGTTCCCCAAGCGCATGGCCGCGATCAAGGGCGACTATCCCGCGCTGATCGGCATCTGCCACCGGGTGAAGGCGCTGCCGGGCGTCGCCGCCTATCTCGCGAGCGAGCGACGCATTCCGTTCAACGAGGACGGCATCTTCCGCCACTATCCCGAACTCGACGGCGCGTGAGCGGGGTCGGCCGGTAGCGGCGGCGGAAATGCGCCGCCACGCGCCTCCCCGAACGCCACGCAGGCGCGCGTGTTGCGCCTGCGCCACGCGCCAAGTAAAGCCGCGCCGCTCATGACCGATCCGCTCATCCTCGCCGTCCCCAAGGGGCGCATCCTCGAAGAGGCGCTGCCGCTGCTCGCGGCCGTCGGCATCGTGCCCGAACCCGCCTTTTCGGACGAGGGCAGCCGCGCGCTGCGCTTCCGCACCAACACGCCCGCGGTCGACCTGATCCGCGTGCGCGCGTTCGACGTCGCGACCTTCGTCGCGCACGGCGCCGCCCAGCTCGGCATCGTCGGGTCGGACGTGCTCGCCGAGTTCGAATATTCGGAGCTCTACGCGCCGGTCGACCTGGGCATCGGCCATTGCCGCATCTCGGTAGCCGAGCCGGTCGGGATGGCCGAGCACGACGATCCGCGCGGCTGGAGCCACGTCCGCGTCGCCACCAAATATCCGCACGTCACCCGCGCGCATTTCGCGCGCCGCGGCGTCCAGGCCGAATGCGTCAAGCTGAACGGCGCGATGGAGCTCGCCCCCGTGCTGGGCCTCGCGCCGCGCATCGTCGACCTGGTCTCCTCGGGTCGCACGCTCAAGGAGAACGGGCTCGTCGAGGTGGAGGTGATCGCCGAGGTGAGCTCGCGCCTAGTCGCCAACCGCGCCGCGTTCAAGACCCGCGCCGACGTGGTTCCGCTGGTCGACAAGTTCCGCCGCGCGGTCGGCGCGCGTCCCCAGCCGAAGGAAGCCGCCGCATGCTGAGGCTCGACGCCAGCGATCCCGATTTCGATCGCGCCTTCGCCGAACTGGTCGATGCGCGGCGCGAGGCTGATGCCGACGTCGCGCGCGACGTGCGGGCGATCCTGGCCGCCGTGCGCGACGAGGGCGATGCCGCGCTCGGCGCCTTCACCCGCCGCTTCGACCGCCACGATCCGGAACAGACCGGCTGGCGCATCGAGCAGGCCGAATGCGTCGCCGCGCTCGAAGGGCTGTCGCCCGAGCTGCGCCAGGCGCTCGAACTCGCCCACGACCGCATCGTCGCCTATCATGCCAAGCAGCGCCCGACCGACAGCGACCACGTCGACGAGGCGGGCGTCCGGCTCGGTGCCCGCTGGCGCGCGGTCGAGGCGGCCGGCGTCTATGTGCCGGGCGGCCGCGCGGCCTATCCCTCCTCGGTGCTGATGAACGCGGTGCCCGCCAAGGTCGCCGGCGTCGAGCGGCTGGTGATGGTGACGCCGACCCCGGACGGCGAGACCAACCCGCTGGTGCTCGCCGCCGCCGCGCTCGCCGGCGTGGACGAGGTGTGGCGCGTCGGCGGTGCGCAGGCGATCGCCGCGCTCGCCTATGGAACCGGCCGGATCAAGCCGGTCGACGTCGTCACCGGCCCCGGCAACGCCTGGGTGGCGGAGGCCAAGCGCCAGCTCTACGGTGTCGTCGGCATCGACATGGTCGCCGGCCCGTCCGAGATCGTCGTCGTCGCGGACGGCGCCAACGATCCCGAATGGATCGCCGCCGACCTGCTCAGCCAGGCCGAGCACGACCCCACCAGCCAGTCGATCCTGTTCACCGACGACGCGCTGTTCGCCGACGCCGTCGCCGACGCGGTCGACCGCCAGATCGGCACGCTTGCCACCAAGGCGGTCGCGCGCGACAGCTGGGACGCCAACGGCGCGATCGTGCTGGTCGAACGCCTCGATCAGGCGATGCCGCTGGTCGACCGGCTCGCACCCGAGCATCTCGAGCTCGCGGTCGATGATCCGCAGCCGCTGTTTGACCGGGTGCGCAACGCCGGCTCCGTCTTCCTCGGCCGCCACACGCCCGAGGCGGTGGGCGATTACGTCGCCGGCCCCAACCACGTGCTGCCGACCGGGCGGCGCGCGCGCTTCGCCTCCGGGTTGTCGGTGCTCGACTATATGAAGCGCACCAGCTTCCTGGGGCTCGACGCCGCCGCGCTCGGCCGGATCGGCCCCGCGGCGGTGACGCTGGCCGAGGCGGAGGGGCTTCCCGCCCACGCCCGCTCGGTCGCGATCCGCCTTTCCTGACCCTCATGGCGCGCGCAGCGATGCGCCGCCCGCCAACGGACCTGTTGCCATGACCACCACGCCCCGCCCCCGCGCGATCCGCCAGGCCCGCGCCGCCGCGCGCCTCGCCGCCGTCCAGGCGCTCTACCAGCACGAGATGGAGGGCACCCCGATCCCGGCGCTGCTCCACGAGTTCCACCAGCACCGGCTGGGCGCGACGATCGAGGGCGTCGAATATGCCGAGGCCGACATCGCCTTCTTCGACGACCTCGTCCGCGGCGTCGACGCGCGGCGCGAGGAGATCGACCGCGCCGTTGCCGCCAGGCTTTCCGAAGGCTGGTCGCTCGACCGGCTCGACAAGCCGATGCGCCAGATCCTGCGCGCCGGCACCTACGAGCTGATCGCGCGCGTCGACGTCCCCGCCGCCGCCGTCATCAGCGAATATGTCGACGTCGCCGACGCCTTCTACGACCGGCGCGAGAAGGGCTTCGTCAACGGGCTGCTCGACGCGGTCGCCAAGACCGTGCGCGGCGGTTCGTCCGCAGCCGACGCACCGGCCGCACCGCCGAGGGCGTGACGCGCCGCCCCGCTTGGGGCAGAGCGGGGCGATGACCGAGGCCGATTTCCTCGCGGCGCTGCGCGCGCTCCCGCTCCATCCCGCCGCACGGCTGCTGGCCGACGACGCCGCGGTGATGCCCGCCGGCACCGTGCCGGCGACCGTGCTGACCACCGACCTGCTGGTCGAGGGCGTCCACTTCCTGCCCGACGACCCCGCCGGCGACGTCGCGTGGAAGCTGCTCGCCACCAACCTCTCCGACCTCGCCGCCAAGGGGGCCGCGCCGGCAGGCGTCCTGCTCGGCTATCCGCTCGGCGACGACGGCTGGGATCGCGCCTTCCTCGCCGGGCTGGGCGTCGCGCTCGACCGCTTCGGCTGCTGCCTGCTGGGCGGCGACACGGTGCGCCAGCCGGCCGGCGCGCCGCGCTTCCTGTCGCTGACCGCACTCGGCCACAGCGCCGTCGCCCCCGCCCGCGACGGTGCGCAGGTCGGCGACGCGCTGTGGGTGACCGGCACGATCGGCGATGCCGGCGCCGGCCTTGCCATCGCCCGTGGCGACGAGGGACCGGACGCGCTGCTCGACCGCTATCGCCGCCCCACCCCGCGGCTTGCCGAAGGCCGCGCGCTCGCGCCGGTGGTGCATGCGATGATGGACGTGTCCGACGGGCTGCTGCTCGACGCCGCGCGCATGGCCGCGGCGAGCGGGATCGGCGTCGCGATCGACCTCGCCGACGTGCCGCTCTCCGCCGAACTGCGCCGCCACGACGGCGACAGCCACGCGGCCCGGCTCGCCGCCGCCACCGCCGGCGACGACTACGAACTGCTGTTCGCATTGCCGACCGGCACCGCCCCGCCGGTGGCCGCGACATGCGTCGGGCGGTTCGTGGCGACACCCGGCTTAGCGCTTGCCGACGACGGCGCGCCCGTGCCGCTGCCCGCGCGGCTCGGCTTCGAGCATCACGGCCGCTGAGCGTCCGCGCGGGCTTGTGCTGCCCGCGCATCAGCATATGGTCGCGGCCGAGGGTTAGACCCGACACCAGACAGCCGGGCGGCCTTCTGACAAGGAGGGGCGTATGACGATCGTCTATGTTGCCATGCTCTGCGGCGTGCTCGCCGTACTCTACGGTCTGTTCACCGGCAGCCAGGTGCTGCGCGCGTCGCCCGGCGATGTCCGCATGCAGGCGATCGCCGCCGCCATCCAGGAAGGCGCCGGCGCCTATCTCGGCCGCCAGTATCGTGCGGTGGCGCTGGTCGGCGTGGTCGTCGCGGTGCTGCTCGTCCCCACGCTGGGGCTGCTGTCGGCGGGCGGCTTCGTGCTCGGCGCGCTGCTGTCGGGTGCGGCAGGGTATGTCGGCATGACGATCTCGGTCCGCGCCAACGTCCGCACCGCGGAAGCCGCGCGCCGCTCGCTGCAGGGCGGGCTCACCCTCGCCTTCCGTTCGGGCGCGATCACCGGGATGCTGGTCGCCGGGCTCGGCCTGCTCGCGATCGCCGGGGTGTTCTGGTACCTCGTCGCGGTCGCCGGCCACGCCCCCAACGATCGCGAGGTGGTCGAGGCGCTCACCGCGCTGGCGTTCGGCGCGTCGCTGATCTCGATTTTCGCGCGGCTGGGCGGCGGCATCTTCACCAAGGCGGCCGATGTCGGCGCCGACCTGGTCGGCAAGGTCGAGGCCGGCATCCCGGAAGACGATCCCCGCAACCCGGCGGTGATCGCCGACAACGTCGGCGACAACGTCGGCGACTGCGCGGGCATGGCCGCCGACCTGTTCGAGACCTATGTCGTCACCCTCGGCCTGACGATGGTGTCGATCGCGCTGCTGGTGCAGGCGTCCTCGGCCGAGCTGCTCGCGCTGATGGCGCTGCCGCTGGCGGTGGGCGGCGTGTGCATCCTCGCCTCGATCGCCGGCACCTACATGGTCCGGCTCGGCCGCGGCGAGTCGATCATGGGCGCACTCTACAAGGGGTTCTGGACGACGGTGCTCCTCGCGGTGCCGCTGATCTACGGCGCCTGTCGCTGGACGCTGGGCGACCTGAACACGGTGATCGGCGGCGCCGGCTTCCTCGACCCCGCCGACGACGCGCTGACGGTCGAGGCGGCGCTGGGCAGCGCGGCGACGCCCGGCACCCACTTCACCGGCATGGACCTGTTCTGGTGCATGATGATCGGGCTGGGCGTCACCGCGCTCCTGGTGTGGATCACCGAATATTACACCGGCACCCGCTATCGTCCGGTGCGCTCGATCGCCCGCGCCTCGGCGACCGGCCACGGCACCAACGTCATCCAGGGGCTGGCGATCGGGCTGGAATCCACCGCGCTGCCGACGCTGGTGATCGTCGTCGCGGTGGTCGCCTCCTACCAGCTCGCCGGGATCATCGGCGTCGCCTTCGCCGCGACCGCGCTGCTGGCGCTCGCCGGCATGGTCGTCGCGCTCGACGCCTATGGCCCCGTCACCGACAATGCAGGCGGCATCGCCGAGATGGCCGGGCTGTCCGACGACGTCCGCCAGCGCACCGATGCGCTCGACGCGGTCGGCAACACCACCAAGGCGGTGACCAAGGGCTATGCGATCGGCTCGGCCGCGCTGGCCGCCCTCGTGCTGTTCGGCGCCTACACCACCGACCTCAACCGCTTCTTCCCCGATCTTGCGGTCGATTTCTCGCTGTCCAACCCCTACGTCATCGTCGGGCTGCTGCTCGGCGCGTTGCTCCCCTATCTGTTCGGCGCGTTCGGCATGACCGCCGTCGGCCGCGCGGCGGGATCGGTGGTGGAGGACGTCCGCCGCCAGTTCCGCGACGATCCGGGCATCATGGCCGGCACCAGCCGCCCCAACTACGCCCACACCGTCGACATCGTCACCCGCGCCGCGATCCGCGAGATGATCGTCCCCTCGCTGCTGCCGGTATTGTCGCCGATCGTCGTCTACTTCCTGGTCGCCGCGGTCGCAGGCCAGGCGCAGGGCTTCGCGGCACTCGGCGCGATGCTGCTCGGCGTGATCGTCTCCGGACTGTTCGTCGCCATCTCGATGACGTCGGGCGGCGGCGCCTGGGACAATGCCAAGAAATACATCGAGGACGGAAACTATGGCGGCAAGGGTTCGGAGGCGCACATGGCCGCTGTCACCGGCGACACCGTCGGCGATCCGTACAAGGACACCGCCGGTCCCGCGGTCAATCCGATGATCAAGATCACCAACATCGTCGCGCTGCTGCTGCTCTCGGCCCTCGCCGGGGCGTGATCGACCCGCCCGAAGTCCCGCATGCGTGGACTTCGGGCAACATCCTCCCCATATCCGCGCCTGCCGGCGTGCGGCGGTCCGTGTCGGAACCGCGCCCGGCTTTCCTTTTTGCGGCGCCGGGAGTAAGGCACCGCGACTTTTCAGCCCTGCGAGGATTTTTTGGCTAAAGAAGAACTTCTGGAAATGCGCGGTCAGGTGGTGGAGCTTCTGCCCAACGCCATGTTCCGCGTCCGGCTCGAGAACGACCACGAGATCCTCGGCCACACCGCGGGCAAGATGCGCAAGAACCGCATCCGCGTGCTGGTCGGCGACGAGGTGCTCGTCGAGCTGACTCCGTACGACCTCACCAAGGGCCGCATCACCTACCGCTTCAAGTGAGCGGGGCTGCGCAGACGCTGCGCCTGGTGCTGGCGTCCAGTTCGCCGCGCCGGCAGGACCTGCTTGCCCGTATCGGCGCGTCGCCCGACCGGCTCGCCGCCCCCGACATCGACGAGACGCCGCGCAAGGACGAAAGCCCGCGCGCCTATGTCGTCCGGCTCGCCCGTGAAAAGGCGCTCGCCGTGTCGCGCGAAGCGGGCGAGATCGTGCTCGCCGGCGACACCACCGTCGCGGTCGGCCGCCGCATCCTCGGCAAGCCGGAGGACGAGGCCGATCTGCGCCGCATGCTCGCGCTGCTCTCCGGCCGTCGCCACCACTGCTATTCGGGCGTCTGCGTCGTCGATGGCGAAGGACGCGCTCGCGTCCGCCACTCCGACACCGTCGTCGCCTTCAAGCGGCTGAGCGACGCCGAGATCGACCGCTACGTGGCCTCCGGTGAGGGCATGGGCAAGGCCGGCGGCTACGCCATCCAGGGCCTGGCCGAGGCGTTTGTCCGTCACCTCTCTGGCAGCCATTCGGGCGTCGTCGGCCTGCCCGTGTTCGAGACGCGCGCGCTGCTGGAAGCCAGCGGCTACCGCTTCGCCTGAGCCATGCCGCGCTGGATCGTCGAGCGCGGGATCGGCGAGACCCGCGCCGCGCTGGTCGACGGCGACACCATCCTCGAAGCCTGCATCGAGCCCGACGACGGCCTGCGCGCCGGCACCGTGCTCGCCGCGCGGCTCGTCAAGCGCCTGCCCCAGCGCAACGAGGGGATCGTCGCCTGGGACGGCGGCGAGGCGATGCTCGCCCCCCTGCCCCGCGCGCTGCCCGAGGGCGGCACGCTGCTGGTCGAGATCACCCGCCCGTCGCTTCCCGAGCCCGGCAAGCCCAAGCGCGCCCGCGCCCGCCCCGCCGCCGACGGCGCGGTGCCCGGCAACGGCCCCGACCTGCTCGCCCGCCTGCCCGATGCGACGCTGCTCGGCCGCTTCCACGCCGATTTACTGGAGGCGGTCGGCTGGTCGATGCTGCTCGAGGAGGCGGTCACCGGCCAAGTCACGTTCGCGCAAGGCGCGCTCACCCTGTCGCTCACCCCGGCGATGACGCTGATCGACGTCGACGGCGAGCTTGCCCCGGCCACGCTCGCGGTCGCCGGCGCCGCTGCGGCGGCGCGCGCGGTGCGGCGCCTCGACATGGGGGGCTCGATCGGCATCGACCTGCCCGACGCGGGAGACAAGGGCGCGCGCCAGGCCGCCGCCGCCGCGATCGACGCGGCGCTGCCCCAGCCGTTCGAGCGCACCGCGGTCAACGGCTTCGGCTTCGTCCAGATCGTCCGCCGCCGCGCCCGCGTCTCAATCCCCGAGCTCTACGCGCACGATCCCGTCGCGGCGCACGCGCGCGCGCTGCTGCGCCGCGCCGAGCGCACCGGCGGCGCCGGCGAGCGTACGCTGACCGCCCACCCCGCCCTGGTCGCCTGGCTCGCCGATCGTCCCGGCTGGCTCGCCGAGCTCGAACAGCGCGTCGGCGCGCCCGTCGCCTTGCGGGCGGAACCCGGCCTCGCCATATCCGCCGGCCATGTCCAAGCGCGCTTCCCGTAACCTCTGCCCGCTGTGCGATGCCCCCGCCGTCGCCGCGCACGCTCCCTTCTGCAGCCAGGGCTGCCGCGACCGCGACCTGCTCGCCTGGCTCGGCGAAGGCTATCGCCTCCCCGGTCCGCACGCGTCCGACACACAAATTTCGCGGGACGGGCTGGACAGCGGGGAAAGTGCCGACTAACAGGCGCGCTCCGACCGGTTCCGGACGGAATGCCCAGGTAGCTCAGTTGGTAGAGCATGCGACTGAAAATCGCAGTGTCGGCGGTTCGATCCCGTCCCTGGGCACCATCTCACAACACTCCGACAAATCGCTGATCAGTCGCCGGCCCCGGCTGGTGCATTGCGTATCCGCGCCCGACTGACGGAGTGGCGTGCACGTCGTGCTAACGGTGCGACGGCCGGCATGTTGCCCGCCGGCCACAGTCCGGCTTCTCCACCAAAAATTGCATCGCGCCACTTGCGTAACGGCGGCAGTCGGCGCTGTAATGTCTGAACAATACGAGTGGAGAAAATCCGCCGTGTTCGACAGGGACTTAGGGGAGGATGCAATGAATCACGCAAGGCGCCTGTGCGTCACCACGTCTGCGTTCGCACTGCTCATGGGCGGGACCAGCGCCTGGGCGCAGGACGTGCAGGTTCCGCCGGCAGGCGAAACCGTCGAGACCGGCACACCTGCCGCCGATCAGGCGACCATCGCCGAGCCGACGCAGGGCGATGGGGACGCGATCGTCGTCACCGGACTGCGCCGCAGCCTGGCGACCGCCGCCGCGATCAAGCGCAACTCCGAAGGCATCGTCGATGCTATCGTGGCCGAGGATATCGGCAAGCTGCCCGACACCTTTGCGTCTTCCGCCCTGCAGCGCGTCGCGGGCGTGAACGTCACCCGCGGCGGCGGCGAGGCCGCCGGCGTTACCGTTCGCGGCT
Organism: Sphingomonas mangrovi; assembly: GCF_047975845.1. Lineage (NCBI taxonomy): Bacteria > Pseudomonadati > Pseudomonadota > Alphaproteobacteria > Sphingomonadales > Sphingomonadaceae > Sphingomonas > Sphingomonas mangrovi. Next base: position 36,637 of record NZ_JBIUCZ010000013.1, read on the forward strand.
TGCCCAACCTCACCACCACGTACAACGGCCGTCAGATCTTCACGGCAGAGGGCCGGTACGTCGCCATCCAGGACTTCCCCGCCGGAACGGTCGCGGCGCTGGAGGTATACAAGTCGGGCCTCGCCCCCCAGATCGAAGGCGGCATCGCCGGCGCGATCAACGTACGCGGACGCAAGCCGTTCGATTTCAAGGGGTTCGAGCTGTCCGGCTCGCTTAACGGCGTGCTGTCGCAGCAGTCCGAAAACATCGTCCCCAACGGCAACCTGTTGATCAGCAATCGCTGGGACACCGGCATCGGCGAGATGGGCGTGCTGGTGAACGCCTCCTATGTGGGCATCAACTTCCTCGATTCGACGCGCGAGCAGTCGCTGGTCATCGCCTCCACCAACGTCACCAATCCGGACGGCACCATCTCGAACCGGGCACCGGGTGCGCCTGCCGGCCTCCGCTTCCCCGACGCGCAGGGCAACTTCCTGGGCTATGGCGACCGTTATCGCCCATCCGCCAATGCCGCCTTCCAGTGGAAGCCGACGTCGGAGCTCGAAATCTACGCCGACGGGCTGTACCAGGGCTACCGCTCCAAGGACTATAACCGCTGGATGTTCATCCCCATCTTCGGGGATCTTACGCTCACGAACGTCGAAACGATCCCCGGCACCAACCAGGTCGGGCGTGCGACGGTGACGGGCGCATCGCGACCGGACGGCTATACCGGCTCGTTCAACGGCAAGACCGATACCTATCAGGCCGGCGCCGGCGCGATCTGGACGAAGGACCGGCTGCGCCTGTCCGCCGACGTTGCCTATACCGACAGCCAGTACAGCACGAGCGTCATCAACGTCGACTATGCGATGGCGAGCTCGCCGGTTCGCGACGTGCAGTTCGAGGCGGGCTCCAACGGCGGGCCGACCCAGACCTTCGTCGATTTCGACATCACCGATCCGGCCAACTACATCAGCCGCGGCCTGTGGCAGGAGCGTCTGGTCGTGTCCGGCAAGGACTGGCAGACGCGCGCCGACCTGTCCTACGATCTCGACCTCGGCTTTCTGAAGCGGGTGGACGTCGGCGTCCGCTACTCCAACCGCAAGGCCGGGCGCGACCTCGGAAATCTCTACATCAACAACGAGCCCGCTAGGGTCCCGCTGAACTCGCTGCCGGGGCTGGACATCCGGACGATGCTTCCGGGCTTCACCTATGACCGGGTGCAGCCGAACGTCTTCTTCGCCGCGCCCACGCGCGACAGCATCCGCGCCTCGATCGTCGACCTGCGCAGCTTCTTTGGTGCACCCGAAGGGGTGCCGGCCTTCAACCCGGCCGAAAACTTCCGCGCGAACGAGAAATCCTACGCCGCCTACGCCCAGGTGAAATACGGCTTCGACCTCGGCTCGACCGTCATCGACGGCGTCGTGGGCCTGCGAGCCGTGAAGACCAAGACGAAGATCGACGGATTCTCGCGGGTCGTGGAGGGCCTCAATCCGGACAATAGCGAGATCATCTCGTACCCCGCTATCAGCGCGGGCAACGAGTATACCGACTATCTGCCCAACGCGAGCGCCCGCGTCGGCCTGACGGACGAGCTGCAGCTTCGTCTCGCCTATACCCAGACCCGCACCCAGCCGAACTTCTTCGATCTCCGTCCCAACCTGTCGCTGGGGCAGCCGGTCGTGCTCGCGCCCGATGATCTCTGCCGCCAAGATCCCACGACGGCGACCTGCGTCGAGCGCCTGCGCCGCGGCGGATCGGCGGGCAACCCGAACCTGAAGCCGCTGACCTCGGACAATTACGACGCCAGCCTGGAATATTATTTCTCGCGCACCGGATCGTTCACCGCGGCGATCTTCCGCCACGATGCCGAAGGCTTCCTGGCGACGGTCGACGATCGCTCGGTCGACGGCCTGCGCATCGCGCGTCCGGTCAACCTCGGCAAGACGCGGCTGCAGGGGGCGGAAGTCACCTTCACCAGCTTCCTCGACTTCGAAGGGCTGCCGGACTGGGCCAAGGGTTTCGGCGTCCAGGCCAACGGCACCTACATCGATGCCAAGGGCGATCTCCTGCCGAACTTCGCCGCCACGCGGGATGATAATCAGGCGGCGTTCCCTGGCGTATCGCGCTGGGCCTACAATCTGGTCGGCCTCTACGAGCGCAAGCAGTTTTCCGCACGCCTCGCCTACAACTACCGCTCCAAGTTCGTCTCCTACTACAGCATCGAGCCGTTGGACCCGACGGTGCATGCCGTCATGGAGCGCGGCCGTGGACAGCTGGACTTCTCGTCTTCGGTTACCCCGATCGAGAATGTCACCATTGCCTTCGACATCATCAACCTGCTCGGAAACCCGATCCGGCGCACCCGCGAATACAACGACGTAGGCGACGCCTACACGCGCCAGGTCTTCTACCTGGAGCGCGCCTATTCGCTCGGGATCCGCTTCCGCTTCTGAGCGGCGCCCTTATCAACCACCGAGACAAGCGGGGGGCGTGGTTCATCGAACCGCGCCCCCCGCGCGTTCGGGACGGCCAATCGTCGCTCCGCCGAGCACAGAGCTCGGGGTGTGCCATCATGGGCGGCAGGAAACCCACGAGCATGCCATCCGCCTCTACACCGAATATTCGGCCCTTTTCCGATCGTTAGGCCTGCAGCGCGTTTGTTTTGCCGCAAGAACCGGTAAGGTGGGTCGGATGTATGGGAACAGACTGACCTGGATGGCGCTGATCGCCCTCCTCATGCTGTCGGCATGCGGCACGGAGCAGGAGCCGGAGGCTGCCGAGCCGCCGGTCCGCGTGGTCGCGCAAAAGCTCGACATGCTGAGCGAGCGTGCCCGGCTCGAGGCGGTCGGCTCTGCCCGGGCGATCGTCTCGGCCCAGCTCTATCCCGAAGCGGCCGGGCTGGTCTCCGCGGTCGAGTTCACGGCCGGGGAACGCGTGGCCAAGGGCGCCCCGCTGGTGCGGCTGGACGATCGGCGCGAGCGACTGGCGGTCCGCCTGGCGCAGGTTTCGGTGGCGGAGGCGGAGCAGTTGCTCGGCCGCTATCACCGGATCGAGGATACCGGCGCCCTGTCCGCCAGCCAGATCGAGGCGGGCGAGACGGCGCTCCAGTCCGCGCGCATCGAACTGGAGCAGGCGCAGGTGGCGCTTGCCGACCGCACGGTGCGGGCGCCGTTCGCCGGCCACATGGGCATTCCGCAGATCGACCGCGGCGACCGCATCACCCCGACGACGCTGATCGGCACGATCGACGATCGTTCCAGCCTGTTCGTCGACTTTCCTGCGCCGGAGGCCGTGTTCGATCGGCTCGATCGCGGCGCCACCGTCGAGCTGGTGCCCTATGCCGATCCTAGTCGGACGATCGAGGCGCGCGTGCAGGCGGTCGACAGTTCGGTGGCGGAGGAAACCCGCAACTTCACCGTCCGCAGCGTGATCGCCAATCCCGACGACGCCTTCCGCCCCGGAATGAGCTTCCGCGCCAACTTCGCCGCCGCCGGGCGATCTCGCCCCGCGGTGCCCGAGAGCGCAGTCGTATGGGGCAGCGACGGATCCTATCTGTGGACGATCCGCGATGGCGTGGCGCGGCAGGTGCCGGTCACCATCGCCGCCCGGCGCGAGGGCATGGTGCTGGTGTCGGGCGCGCTGCGTCCCGACGAACGCATCATCGTCGAAGGCACGCAGAAGGTGCGCCAGGGACAACAGGTCCAAGTGGTAGCCCCCGCCCGGCCGGAGCCGCAGCGCGCCACCGTCCGCCAGCCCGCGCCGACACGCGCGACGCCGTGAAGCAGCGCGACGATCTGGCGATGGTGGCGGTCAAACGACCGCTGCTGATCTCGGTGCTCAACCTGCTGATCGTCGTCGCGGGGCTGGCGGCGCTGTTCGGCGTGGAGATCCGCGAGTTGCCGAACATCGACCGCCCGGTGGTGTCGGTCAACGCGAACTATCCCGGCGCGTCGCCCCAGACCATCGATTCCGAAGTGACGAGCGTGCTGGAGGATGCCGCCGCCCGCGTCAGCGGCGTGCGTCGCATCCGGTCGTCGAGCGAGGAGAACAACAGCCGGGTGCGGGTCGAGTTTGCGCCCGGCGTCGACCTCGACACCGCCGCCTCCGACGTGCGTGAGGCGGTGAGCCGCGTCACAGGCAACCTGCCCGATCGCGTCGAGCAGGTGCGCGTGGTCAAGGCCGACGAGGACGCCCAGGCCATCCTCCAGCTTGCCGTCTCCAGCCGGCGCTACGATCAGGCCGAGCTGACCACGCTGATCGACAACGACATCCTGCCCGAACTGCTCTCGGCAGAGGGGGTCGCGAGCATCAGCCAGTTCGGCGCGCGACCGCAGCAGATGCGCGTCGCCGTCGATCCGGCGCGTCTCAACCGCTTCGGCCTGACGGTCGGCGATGTCGCCGACGCGCTGCGGCAGGCGCCGTTCGACGTGCCCGCCGGCAACTTCCGCTCGGAGGCGCAGGAACTGGTCGTGCGCGCCCAGGCCACCGCCGCCACACCAGCGCTGGTCCGCGACCTCATCGTGCGCGGCACCACCCACATCAGCGACGTCGCGGAGGTCTACCTCGCGCCGGCAGATGCGACCAGCTTCGTCCGGCTGAACGGACGGCCGATCATCGGCCTGGGCGTCATCCGCCAGGCCGGCTCCAACACCATCCAGATCTCGGACGCGATCGCAGCGGCGGTGGAGCGGGTGAACCGCCGCTTCCCCGACGTGTCGATGACCGTCATCTCCGACGATGCCGAGTTCATCCGCGTGTCGGTGGAGGAGGTGCTGATCACGCTGGGCTTCACCATCCTGGTGGTGATCGGCACGATCCTGCTGTTCTTCCGCTCGTGGCGCGCCACGATCATCCCGGCCACCACCATCCCCATCGCGCTCACCGGTGTGTTCGCGGGAATCTGGCTGGCGGGCTTCTCGATCAACCTGCTGACGCTCCTGGCGCTGGTGCTCGCCACCGGGCTGATCGTCGACGACGCGATCGTCGTGCTGGAGAATGCACAGCGGCTGCAGAACGAGGGCCTGGGGCGCAAGGCGGCGGCGGTGCTGGGCACGCGCCAGGTGTTCTTCGCGGTGATCGCGACGACGGCGGTGCTGATCTCGGTCTTCGTCCCGATCTCGTTCCTGTCTTCCGAAGTGGGGCGTCTGTTCCGCGAATTCGGCTTCGTCCTGGCGCTCTCGGTCGCGATCTCGGCCTTCGTCGCCCTGTCGCTGGTGCCGGCGCTGTCGGCCAAGCTGCACCTCGCGACCGCCACCCCCGTCGAAGACGCGGGCGAGGAAGCGTCCGAGGGGCGGCTGGCCCGGTTCGGCCAGTCGCTGAACGACCGCTATGCCAAGGGCATGCGCTGGTCGCTCGACCATCCGCGGCTGGTCGTTCTCGCCTCCGTCGTCGCGGCCGTCGCCGCGGGGCTGCTGTACCCGAGCCTGCGCAACGAGGTGGTGCCCGAGGGCGACCGCGGCGTGGCGGAGGTCTATGCCGTCGGCCCCGACGGCGTCGGCATCGCCTTCATGGACCGGCAGCTCGACGCGGTCGAGCGAGTGCTGGCGCCGCTGGAACGCTCCGGCGAGATCCAGTCCACCTTCTCCGTCGTCGGCCAGTGGGACCCCAACCGCGTCCAGGTGACCGCGCGGCTCGCCGACTGGGGAGAGCGCGAGCGGACGCAGAGCGAGATCGTCGACGCGCTTCGCGAGCCGCTCGGCCGCATCCCCGGCTCGCGTGCCGGCGCCTATGGCCGCGGCACGCTCAACGTGGGCGGCGGTGGCGGCGACCGGATCGAGGTGGCGCTGACCGGCACCGACTATGACGAGATCTACGCGCGCGCCCGCAAGCTGGCCGACGCGATCGATCGATCGGACATGCTGGAGAACCCCGACATCTCGTACAAGCCTACCCAGCCGCAGATCGCCTTGCAGGTCGACCGTCGCCGCGCCGCCGCGCTGGGCGTGGACCTCGAACAGCTCTCGCTGACCCTGCGCGCGATGGTGGGCGGCGAGGAGGTGGTCGACCTCAACGTCGCCGACCGCGCACTGCCGATCCTGCTCACCTCGCGCACCACCGCGATCACTAGCCCGTCGGACCTCAGCAACCTCTATGTGCGCACGACCGCAGGCGCGCTGGTGCCGCTGTCCACCATCACCTCGATCCGCGAGGAAGGCGTGGCAACCGAGCTGGAACGCGTCGCCCAGCGCCGCGCCATCGAACTGAGCGCCGACATCACCTCGGGCACGATCGGCGAGGCGGTGACGGAGATCCGCCGCCTGGTCGACGAGACGGGCGGCGACACGTCGGAGCTGATCCTGCGCGGGGAGGCGGAGACGCTGGAGGAGACCTCCAACGCGCTGCTCCTCACCTTCGCCTTCGCGCTGTTCATCGTCTTCCTGGTGCTGATCGCCCAGTTCGAGAGCTTCACCAGCGCGCTGGTCGTGCTGCTCACCGTGCCGTTCGCCCTGGCGGCGGCGGTGCTGTCGCTGTTCCTGTCGGGCATCTCGCTCAACATCTATTCGCAGATCGGCCTCGTCATGCTGATCGGGCTGATGGCGAAGAACGGCATTCTGATCGTCGAGTTCGCCGACCAGTTGCGCAACGAGGGCAAGTCGGTGCGCGAGGCGACCGAGGAAGCCGCCACCCTGCGCCTCCGGCCGATCATGATGACGCTGATCTCGACCGTGGTCGGCGCGGTGCCGCTGATCCTCGCCACCGGCGCAGGCGCGGAGGCGCGCGAGTCGATCGGCTGGGTGATCTTCGGCGGCCTCGGCCTCGCCAGCCTGTTCACGCTGTTCCTGACGCCGGTGCTCTATTCGGTGATCGCGCATTGGGGGAAACCGCGCACCGCCGACCTGTCGCGGCTGAACCGCGAGCTGGACGCCGCGGCCGAGGCCGAGCCGGCGTGAGCGGTCGATCGATCCTGCGGCCTTCGCTCGCCCTGCTGGCGTCCGCCGCGCTGCTCGCCGGCTGCGCGGCCGGACCGGACTATGCGCCGCCGGGTGCGGTTCCCGCGCTGGCGCCGGCCTATCTCACCGACTACCGCCCGCCCGTCGGCGGCACGGACGTCTGGTGGGAGGGCTTCGGCGATCCCGAACTGAACGCCGCCGTCGAGCGGGCGCTGGCCGGCAATCTGACGCTCAGCGCCGCGCGGGACCGGCTGGCGGCCGCGCGTGCGGCGGTGCTGGCCGAGAGGTCCGACCGCCGTCCCGCGCTCGACCTGCAGGGCGGCCTGGAGGCGAGCGGCGACACCGGCGGCGGCTCCGTGCTCGGCGGTACCGGAAGCGGCGGCGTCCTGTTCAACCCGGACCTCAACGGCCGCCTGTCGCGGGAGATCGCGGCAGCGGCGGCGCGCGCGCGGGCGAGCGACTATGTGGTCGCCGATACGCGCCGGCTGGTGGCGGCGACGGTGGCGCAGCAGGTCATCGAGATTCGCCGCTCGGAAGCGCGCCTCGCCCTGCTGGAAGAGTCGACCGATCTTCAGGAGCGTACGTTGCGCATCGTCGAGCTGCGCTTCGAGGCGGGCTTGTCGGCGAACCTGGACGTGCGTCGCGCCGCCGCCGATCTGGCGCAGACGGAGGCGCAGCGCGGCGTCCTGCTGCTCCAGCGCGCGCAGGCGGTTCGCGCCCTGTCGGTGCTGCTCGGCGAGACGCCGCAGCCGCTACCAGAAGTGGCGGACAAGCCCGTCATCCCGCGCTTCGCCGGTGGCGCACCGACCGGGATTCCCGCCGACCTGCTGCGCCGTCGCCCCGACATCCTCGTCGCCGAGGCCAACCTCGCGGAGGCCGCGGCGCTGGTCGGCGCGGAACAGGCGGACCTGCTGCCCGCCCTGGCCCTGTCGGGCACGCTGTCCGCCGGCGATCGCCTCGCCGCCGGGCTGATCGGCGACGTGTTCGGCGCGATCGGCGTGATCCTCGACGTGCCGATCCTCGACGGCGGACGACGGCGCGCCGAGATCGCAGCCGCGCGCGCAGAGGCGGACGCGCGTTTCCGCGAGTATCAGCAGACCGTCCTCGAAGCACTCCGCGACGTCGAGAACGCGCTCGTCGCGATCGCCAGCTACTCCGACCGCTCGGCGCGGCTGCGCGACGCCATCCGCCAGAGCGAGGCGGCCTTCGTCCAGTCCAACGCGCTGTACCGCGAGGGCCTGACCTCGCTGTTCGACGTGCTGGACGCCCAGCGGCAGCTGATCGGCAGCCGCCAGTCGCTGATCGACAGCGACGCCGCGATCGCCGCCTCCGTCATCGACCTGTACGCCGCGATCGGCGCACCGACCGATCGGATCTGATCGGCAGCAAACCCCGATCCCTGACCGCTGAGATTCCTTCCACGTGCCGACGCTCTCAGTCGCCCGCCAGCTCAGCGTCTAAACGGGAGTCATGATGGCGGTGGTATTGATCTGACAATTTGATTGCACCCTTTCACGATAGGCCGTAGCGTCTGCAAGCCGAATGGAAAGCCATCGGCGTAAAAGGGAGGGGAGCTTATGAAGCGGCAGCGTCTGTTTCTGACGACGTGTCTCGGCACCGGGACGATCCTGTTCACTGCACCGGCACAGGGTGCGGTCCAACCAACTTCGATAGCGGCATCCGCGCCGTTGCAAGAGGCAGACACCTCGCAGCGCGGATCGGATGAGAGCGACCCGCTAGCTCAACAGGCGCCGATGCCGACGACCGCGTCCGATCAGTCGGCAAGTCCGGTATTGCCAGCCGACGCCGAGCAGCAGGCCGGCGGCGCGGACGACGGCGAAATCGTCGTGACCGGCCTGCGCCGCAGTCTCGAGTCGGCAGCGTCGATCAAGCGCAATTCGGACGGCATCGTAGACGCCATCGTTGCCGAGGATATCGGCAAGCTTCCCGACACCTTCGCTTCGGCGGCCTTGGCGCGCGTCAGCGGCATCACGGTGACCCGCGGCGCAGGCGAAGCGACCGGCGTGCGCGTCCGGGGCCTTCCCGATCTCAGCACCACCTACAACGGGCGCGAGATTTTCACCGCCGAGGGCCGTTCGGTCGCGATTCAGGACTTTCCGGCCGGCAGCGTCGCCGCGCTGGAGGTCTACAAGTCTTCCACCGCCAACCTCATCGAAGGGGGGATCGGCGGCCAGGTGAACGTGCGCGGTCGTCGGCCGTTCGACTTCAAGGGCTTCCAGCTGTCGGGGTCGCTGAACGGCGTCGCCTGGGAACAGTCGGGTGGCACGACGTGGAACGGCAACATCCTGGTGAGCGATCGCTGGAAAACCGGCATCGGAGAGATGGGTCTGCTCGTCAACGTCTCCTATGTCGGGCTGAACTACCTCGATGCCACGCGGGAGCAGTCGGTTGTGCTGCCACGGTCGACGGCGGCGCAGACGCCGGGCCAGGCTGCTGGCTTGCGCTATCCGGATGCGCAGGGCATGTTCCTCGCCTACGCCGAACGCTGGCGGCCGTCCGCGAACGCCGCCTTTCAGTGGCGGCCGTCGAGCGATCTGGAAATCTACGCCGACGGGCTTTTCCAGGGCTATCGATCGCACAGCAACGATCGGTACATGTTCTTCCCGATCTTCGGCGCCGGTTTGCAGCTTACCGACGTGACGCTGCGCGAGGGCTCCACGAATCTCATCGAGAGCGCCACCGTCACCGGGGGCAGCGTGCCCAACGGCAACTGGCGTGCGGGCATGGGAAAGACCGACACCTACCAGGGGGGCGCCGGCTTCATCTGGAGCCCGGGAAGCTTCCGCCTCTCGGGTGACGTCGCCTACACCGACAGCACCTTCGAGGTTCAGGCCACGAACATCGATTTCGCGCTCGCGACCACGCCGGTTCGAAACGTCGTGTTCGGCACGTCGGACGGTGACGGACCGACCTGGAACCTGCCGAACTACGATCTGACCAACCCGGCGAACTACATCGACCGCGGCCTCTTCCAGGAGCGGCTGCTGGTCAGCGGGAAGGACATTCAGAGCCGGCTGGACGCCCAGTACGAGTTCGAGGAAGGGCTCATTCGCCGTCTGCAGCTAGGCATACGCTACAACGATCGCGACGCCAGCCGCGATCGCGGCGCGCCGTACATCAACTCGATCGGCGGCGTTCCTCTCACGACGCTGCGGATCCCGGTCACCGCGCTCCCGGTGCAGTTCTCCCCTTCGCCATCCGCCTTCGACTTCGACAACGTCTTTCCGATCCGCACCTTCGCCGGCCTGACCTACGACGCCATCCGCGACAATGTGGCGGAACTGCGTGCGTTCCACGGTGCGCCGGAAGGACTGCCGGCGTTCAGCCCGACGGAGAACTTCCGCGCCAACGAAAAGGCCTACGCGATCTACGCACAGGCCAAATACCAGATCGACCTCAACGACACGATGTCGATCGACGGCGTGGTCGGTCTGCGCGCGGTCCGCACCAAGACCAGGGTGAGCGGGTTCGATCGCGTGACGGCGGTTGCAGGGCAGCCGGCGGTGGATACCCCCGTGTCGGTAGCGCGCGAGTACGACGACTATCTGCCGAATGCCAGCGCGCGCATCCGCTTCACGCCCGAACTGCAGATGCGGCTTGCCTATACGCAGACGCGGACACGCCCCGGCTTCTTCGACCTCAACCCCGGGCTGACCGTCAATGCACCGCCTGTCGTCGACCCCAACAACCCGCCCAATCCCAACAACCCGAACAGCAATCTGCGCACCGCGACCGGCGGCAACCCGGACCTCGTCCCGCTGACGTCCAACAACTACGACATCGGCCTCGAATGGTATTTCTCGCGGTCCGGATCGCTGACAGGCTCGCTGTTCCGCCGCGACGCAAAGGGCTTCATCGCCCGCATCCCGACCAACATCGAGGATCCGACCTATGGCCTGATCCGGGTGACTCGGCCGGAGAACATCAGCGAAACCCGCTTCCAAGGTTTCGAGGTCGCGTTCACGAGCTTCCTCGACATCGAAGCACTGCCGACCTGGGCGCGGAGCTTCGGCGTCCAGGCCAACGTCACCTACCTGGACGCCTCCGGTCCCCTGGCGGGTTCGATCGCCGACTCCGTCAACGTCGCAGGCCAGAGCCTGCCGTTCGGCGGCACGTCGGACTGGATCTACAACCTGGTCGCGCTGTACGAACGTCCGACGTTCTCCGCGCGTCTCGCCTATAATTACCGGTCGGAGTTCGTCACCGGCTACTCGATCGAGGCTCAGGACACGAACGCGGCCGGTCAGGCGTTGACCAACGCCACGCTGGAGCGCGGTCGCGGAACGCTGGACATGTCCGCGACGGTGTCGCCGATCCCCAACGTGACCTTGGCGTTCGACGTCAACAACCTCCTGGCCAATCCCATCCGCCGCTATCGTCGCTTCGGCGACGCAGGCGACGAATATGCACGCCAGTTCATCTACAACGACCGCGTCTATTCGTTGGGCGTGCGCTTCCGGTTCTGACGACGGAAACGACCGGCCGGATCTCTCCGGCCGGTCGTCGACGCGCATGCGTGGCATCCATTCCGCCCTCCGTCCGTTTGGCTCGCGAGGAGAGTGCTCATGGAGACCATCAAGCTCGCACCTGGCGAAATGGCGCCCGACGAAACCGATTGCATCAAGATCAACGAGACGCCCGAAGGCACGTTCACCCTCGTCGCATCCGCGCTGATGGCGTGCGGAGACGGAGACGACTCGGAATCGGTCGCGCTGGTCAGCAGCGATCCCTACCCCTCCTACGAAGCGGCCGAGAGCGCCGGGCTCGCCTGGGCGCAGGAACATTGCGTCGCCAAGCTGTACATCGAGACCGACGGCGGGCCCGAGCCCGTCCGGACGCCGCGCCCGGACTTTGCGCCCTCGGCGTAACGACGGCGCCGCGGCAAGGCGTGCGGGTTCCTGGGCACGTCTCAGTCCGCCGTGTGGCGCGTGGCGCTGGTCGCGTCGCCGGGAACCGCATGTTTTCGACCTAGGTTCGGTCGGGCATGACACACGGTCGTACACGCCACCCGCTCGCCCTCTCCGCTCTGGCGGCAGCGCTCGCGCTCGCCGCCTGTTCGCCCGCTCCGACGACCGAAAGTCAGGCCGTCGAAAACGGCGAGGCGCCAGCGGTGACCGGCGGCGACGCGGCACCGGCTGCCGCGCCCACACCGCTGCCTTCGTCCCCCTCGGCAACCGCTGCTGACGCGGGCGCGACCACCGGCGGCGACGGATCGGATATCCGCCTGTCTGCACTGTCAACGAGCGACATCTCCGGCGCGAAGCTCGACGGCGAACTGGCGTGCAGCTTCGCCGGACGCGACGGCGCCGCGCTGCTCCACGCCGCGGGCAACGTGGGCTCGTCCGAGCGCGCCTTCGGGGTCGTGAAGCTGGGCGACACCGTCGAGTCGGTCAGCGCACCGGGTGGGTACGACGGCATGCTCCGCGGCACGACCTTTTCGGGACGCGGCAAGACCCTCCGCATCGGCTTGGGTTCGGAAGAGTCCAAGCAGGGCGGCGAATCCCCGCCCCGTGCCGCCACGCTCACCTTCCAGCGGATGGACCGTGCCAGCCGCAGCTACCCTGGAACCTGGACGTGCGGCCCGTGAGGCCGGGCGCGCCCGTCCCTCACCCCGCTCGCGCGACGATCCGTGCGAGCGCACGATCGTCGAGCCGCTCCAGCGCCAGCACGGCTTGGTACGGATCGCCGGCAAGGCCGAGCGCGGCGGCGAACGCCGGTTCGGTCTTGAGCCCGTCCTCGCGCAGAGCGCGCACGGTGCGCGCGAACGGCGCGCCGCCGATTGAGAGTAGGCGCCGCTCCACCACGAAGTGACGCCAGCCGAGCTGCGCCGCCACCGGGCGTGCCTGCCCGAAGAGTTCGAAGATCCAGCCGGCGCCCTCGAAGCGCGCGATCACCGGCCGGTCGCCTCCCTGCCACTGCCACATCGCGAAGCCCTGGCAGCCGCCGAACGCCTGCCACACCGCGGAGGCGAAACAGTCCGGGTCGGGTGCATGGCACAGCACGTCGATGTCGCTGCCCGCAAGCGCCAGACCGAGCGGCGGCGTGCCCGCGACATGCGGATCGAACGCCGCGAGCCGCGCCAGCACGTCCATGCGCGTGAGCGCGTCGCGATAGTCGGGCCTGCCCATACGCCCCCTCTATCCGGCTGCGTCCGGCCCGGACAAACGAAAGGGCGGGGCCGGCATCGCCGACCCCGCCCTTCCGGTACGCAGTTACGCGGTCGCGCTTAGAAGTGCGCGACCAGACCCGCCATCGGGCGGAGGCTGTGGGCGTCGCCGAAGGTGCTGACTTCGCCACGCAGACGGATGCCGGCGTTGCCGGTGATGCCGCCGAGGCCGATGTCCTTCGGACCGACTTCGAAGCCGAGACCGTAGGTCATGGCGTGATAGTCGGGGCTGTCCTTGCCGAACGCGTCGAAGTTCACCCACTGGTAGCCGACCTTGCCGTAGATCAGGCCGCTCTCACCGGCGCGCACACCGGCGCGGCCCGCAACGCCATACTCCCAGTCGATGTCGCCCGAGATGCCCTTGGTCGCGTTGCCTTCGGCACCGACGAACACGGGGCCCAGCGGAACGTTGAAGCCGACGACGCCCTGCACCAGGCTGCCGTCGAGGCGCGCGTCGCGGTTGGCCGACTGCGGGATGCCCGCCGAGTTCGGCTCGTTGTCGAACTGCTCCCAGCCGCCCATGACGGCGACATAGGGGTCGATGCCGAACGCGCGCGTGCCGTCGGGCGCCTCGTCCTGCGCATACGCCGGCAGGGCGACGAAGGCGGCAGCAGCGGCAGCGGCCGCGAGCGTGAACTTACGCATAATCTATACCTCTGTTACTCGTGGATCCGGTGTCATTGGTGCGCCGGCTATCCGAGGCTCCGTTAACCGGTAAGCGTCGGGAATGTTGCAGTGCGATCGTTTCGAGATGACACTCGATCGGCAACCGTGGCGTTTGCGCAACAGTTTCTTGCCGCCAGATGAACGAGCGCGTGAAACTGCGGCGGCTCCGGTGCCGAAAGGTGGCGGGGATGTGGCAACAACGCACTGCCGCTTGGCAACCCCCTCCAACTCGACTCGTCGCGGCTTCGCCCCGGCCGACGGCGTGATTCGGAACCGCCGGCCATCGCAACCGGTTGGCCGCCCCGCATTCCATGGAGGAGAGCCGTCATGTCCAAGACCATCCTGGCCCTTGCCGCCGCCGGCACGCTGCTCGCCAGCCCCGCGCTTGCGGGCGATCGCAACCGGGCGCCCGTCTACTCGGACGCGAACCCGCACTACCTCGACTACAAGACCGACCTCAGCGAGGCGCAGCGCGAACTGCGCAAGGACCTCGCCCGCGCCAACGATCCCGCCGACCGCGAGGACGCCTGGGCCGAGTACCGCCGGGAGGTCGCTGATGCGAAGCACGACTTCCGCAAGGAAATGGCCGAGGAAGGTCGCCCGATCCGTCGCATTCCGCGCGTCACCGTCGAATAGGCGCCCCGCCCGATATACGAAGGGCCCGCCTGCCCCAAGTCGGCAGACGGGCCCTTGTCGTTTGGCCGAGCGGCGATCCGCTTCAGGCCGTACGCGTCCCGGTCATTGGGAAGCTGCCGAACGCGCCGGCGCCGACCTCGCCGGTGATGCTGTCGCCCTCGACCCGCGCGGTGCAGTCGAGCGTCAGCGGCATCGGCACGGTGACCGACACCTTCCAGCTGAGCGTGTCGCCCTCGACATGGCCTTCCTCGATGTCGACCGAGCCCATCGCCCCCGAATAGCTGCCGACCAGGCTGCTGCCTTCCTGCCGGATGGTCAGCGTCGCCCGCTGGTCGCCCAGCGGGGTCTTGGTCACGGTATCCCAGCTGCCGTCGACGTCGCCCATGTCCAGTCCTTCTCTCACTTGCCGCCCGGCGTGGTGCCGACGGACGGTGCCGCGACCACCTCGACGGGCATGCCCAGGCTGTCAAGCTGCGGGCGCACGACCGAGGCATCGCCGACGACGACGTACACGAACTTGTTCGGATCGAGCGCCTTGCGCGCCGCGGCGTTGAGCTGCGGCAGCTGGAAGCCGCGATAGCGATCGGTGATCGTCGCGTAATAATCGTCCGGCCGGCCGAGCAAATCGTTGGTGATCATCGCATCGAGCACCGCGTCCGACGTCTCGAACCGGCCGGTCAGCTCGCGCGTCTCGCCGGTGATCGTGCGGTCGAACTCCTGCTGGGTCATGCCGTTGGTGGTGAGGAACTCGCGCACGTCCTTCTGCACCGCCGCGATCGAATCCCCGGTGCGATCCGCCTGCACCGGCGCGACGATCGCATAGCTCACCGCATGGGGCAGCTGGGTGACCGAGCCGTGCGCGCCGTAGGACCAGTGCTTCTCCTCGCGCAGGTCCATGTTGATCCGCGACAAGAAGTTGCCGCCCAGCGCGTCGTTCGCCGTGTTCAGCGCGAGCAGGTCGTCCGTTCCCTTCTCCGGCGTGAGCTGCGCGCCGTAGATCAGCGACTGCGGCGAGTCCGGCCGGTCGATCAGCACGATGCGCGGGCTCGCCTGCTCGGGCGCCTTGCCGAAGTCCTTCACGCCCGCCTGTCCGGTGGCCCGCCAGTCGCCGAAGCCCTTCTCCAGCGCCGCCTGCACCTCGGCCAGCGGCCGGTCGCTGGTGATGAAGATCTTCGCCTTGTCCGGACGCAGCCAGGCACGGTGGAAGGCGGCGAGATCGGTGCGGGTCAGCGCCTTCACCGCTTCCGGATCGCCGCTGCCCGCCGCCAGCTTCGCATAGGGCGACTGCGTACCGTAGAGCAGCGGCGGCACCGCGCGCATCGCGAGCCCGCTCGGGCTGGTCATCTCCTGCGCGATCCGGGCGAGCTGCACCGCCTTCAGCCGCTCGACCTCGGCAGGCGCGAAGGCGGGGTTGCGCACCACGTCGGCGAGCAGCGCCACGCTGCTCCCCAGATTGGCGCTCGGCCCGCCGAGCCCGACATAGGTGACGTCGGGCGTGCTCGACGAGAAGATCCTGCTGCCGAGCCGCTCCTGCTCCTCCGCCAGCGCGACGGAATCGCGGCTGGTGGTGCCTTCGTCCATCAGCGCGAGCGTCAGCGCCTGGGTGCCGAGCTTGCCCGCCGGATCGGCCGCCGCACCGGCATCGAAGCGCACCGCGACCTGGGTCACGGGCACCGCGGTGCGCTGCGCGTAGACGAGCTCGATGCCGTTCGACAGGCGGCTGCGCTGGATCGCCGGGAAGCTCAGATCCTCGACCTGGCCCACTGCGGGCAGCTGGCCCCGCGTGCCCTTGGCCGGCCCCTCGGCAGCGGCCGGCGTCGGCGCGACCGGCGCTTCGGCGACCTTGGGGGCTGCCTGGGCTTCCTCATACGCATCGCGCGCGCCCGGCTCGACCGTCAGCGCATAGACCGGGCGCGACAGCCACTTGGTCGCCGCCGCCTTGGCGCTCGCCGGCGTCGTCGCCGCGAGCTGCTGGAGCTGCTTCTTGAAGAAATCGGGATCGCCCATGTAGAGCTCGCCCTGCGCCAGCGCGACGGCCTTGCCGCCGAAGCCGCCGACCGACTCCAGCCCCTTCACCGTGCCCGACACGCTCACCGTCGCGACGCGCGCCACCTCCTCGGCGGTCGGCCCGGTTCGCAGGAAGTCGGCCACCACCTGGTCGAGCCGCTGTGCCGCGACCTTGGGGTCGACACCCGGCCGCACGTCCATGCTGATCACGAACATGCCCGCCTGCGCCAGCGTCTGGTTGGACGCGGAGACCGACACCGCCAGCTTCTCCTGCCGCACCAGCACGTTGTCGAGCCGCGAGCTGTCGAGCCCGCCGAGCGCGCCGGCCGCCACGTCCAGCGCGGTCGCATCCGGGCTGTCCATCCCCGGCACCGCCCACATCCGCATCACCCGCGTCGCCGCGACGCGATCCTTCATCACCTCCGCCTTGGCGCTGGCGAGCGTCGGCACCGCGATCTTGGGCCGCAGCGATTCCGGCCCCTTGGGGATCTTGCCGAAATACTTCTGCACCAGCGGCCGTGCCTCGGCCGCGGTGATGTCCCCGGCCAGCACCAGCACCGCGTTGTTCGGGCCATAGTGGCTGCGGAACCAGGTCTTGACGTCCTCCAGGCTCGCCGCGTCCAGGTCCGCCATCGAGCCGATCACCGAATGGTGGTACGGGCTTCCTTCCGGGAACAGCCCCTCGGTCATCTTATAGCGCACCAGACCATAGGGCTGGTTGTCGCCCTGCCGCTTCTCGTTCTGGACGACGCCGCGCTGCTCGTCGAGCACGCCCTGGGTGATCGCGCCGAGCAGATAGCCCATGCGGTCGCTTTCCAGGAACAGCGCCCGCTCGAGCGCCGCCTTGGGCACCGTCTCAAAATAGTTGGTGCGGTCGAACGAAGTGGTGCCGTTGAAGTCGGTCGCCCCCACCTCGCGCAGCGGCGCGAAGAAGTCGCCCGGCGCGTTTTCCGAGCCGTTGAACATCAGATGCTCGAACAGATGCGCGAAGCCCGTCTTGCCGGTGGGCTCGTGCTTCGAACCGACGTCGTACCAGGTCGACACCGCGACGATCGGCGCCTTGCGGTCGGTGTGGACGATCACCGTCAGCCCGTTCGGCATGACGAACTTCTCGAACGGGATGTCCACCGGGCGGATCAGTTCGGCGAGTGGCGCAGCCGGTAACGGTGTCGTGCGCGCCTGTGCGGCGACCGGCGCCGCGCCCGGAGCGGCAACGGCGACCGAACCGGTCGCGAGCGCGGTGGAAGCCGCGAGAAGCAGGGCAAAGGAACGGAGCATGGAACCTCGACGATCCGGAGGGGAAAGCCGAAGCCTATGGGGTGGCGGAGACGCTGACAAAGGAAAAAGTACAGCCTCCCCTAGCTGCTGCGCACGCTCACAAGATGCTGGCTGCCACCGTGCCCCCGCACCCGGCGCACGCGATGGCTGGCTCCTGCCGGCCGTCACCGATAGTTATATACGACGGGCACGATAACTCCGGTACCGTCCACCGCCTTTCCGTTGACCTTCGGCGGATAGACGCGAAAGCCGGGCGATGCCGCCACCGCCGCCGCCCCAAAGCCGCTGCCGGCCGGCGTCTCCTTGACCACCACGCAATCGCGCACGTGCGTGTTCAACAACACCCAGCAGGCGAGATAGACCTTCGCGGAGATGCGCTGCTTACGAAGCGCCGGCGGAACATGCACGTCCAACTCGCGCGGGGTGGGCTCGCGCACCCAGCGAACGGCGGTGACCTTCACCCGTCCGCCGCCGCTGCCGGACCCGACCCCATCCCCGCGGCCAGAGCCTTGCCCTGCCCCGGCAGCGCCGACGCCGCTGCCTTGCGCCTGGCCGGTCGAGGGCGATCCCGCCGGCAACGGCATCGGCTGCATAGGTTGAAGCACTGTCGTCACGTCGATCGCCGGCGAGGGCACGGCGACCTGCGGCGCCGCGATCGGCACCGGCACCGGCGGATTTCCCGCATCGCCACCGCCGCGCGTCGATGTCGGCGGACGCTCGGGCGGCGGTTCGGAGGGTGGCTCGGGCGCCTCGGGAACGGGCGGCGGCGGTGGTGGTGGTGGTGCCACGTCCCAGAGGGTAAGCGCCGGCGCCTCCGGCGGTTGGGGTGGGGGCGGCTGCCGATAGAACCACAGCAGAAGCAGCAGCAAGAGGTGAAGTACCACCGCAGCGCACATCCCGGAGAACCGCTCCCGGGCCGATGTTGTGGGCCGCCGCCCGACGGTCGCTGCATAATTCACGTAAAGGAGTTTAGTCAGCCACGCAGTCCGGTCGCAAGTCATTGCGACAGGAATAGTACGATGTGGAGCACGCCGCGTGTGCTGCCGGCCGACTACACTGCTCCCGCTCCTGCGAAGCGATCGGCCGCTTCGCTCCCGTCGATTCCTCGCCTTCGCACGCCATCGTCTCTAAGAGGCCGCATGCTTCGCCTGCCGCCCCGCCAACTCGCCTATCTGATGCTCGCGGTCGTGATGCTGCTGTGGGCGGGCAATTCGATCGTCGCCCGCGCGGTGCGCGGCGAGATCCCGCCGCTCACACTGGCCTTCTTGCGCTGGTCGCTCGGCTCGCTGGTGTTCCTGCCCTTCTCGCTGCCGCACGTCCTGCGCGAACGGCGCGCGATCCTCGCCGCGTGGAAGCCGATCCTGCTGCTCGGGCTGCTCGGCGTCGCCGCGTTCAACGCCTTCCTCTATTCGGGGCTGCGCCACACCAGCGCGAGCAACGGGCTGCTCCTCCAGGCGGCGATCCCGGCGCTGGTGCTGGCGTTCAACCGGCTGCTGTTCCGCGTCCGGCCGGAGCGCGGCGACCTGATCGGCGTCGCGCTGGCGGTCCTCGGCGTCGCCGTCATAATGTTTCGCGGCGATCTGGCGGCGATCGCCGGACTGGCGTTCGGGCGCGGCGACCTGCTGGTGCTGTGCGCGGTGGTCGCCTGGGCGCTCTACACCACGCTGCTCCGGCTCCGCCCGGCGATCCATCCGGCAAGCTTCCTCGCGGTGACCTTCCTGATCGGCGCGGCGACGATGGGCGTGCTCGCGATCACCGAATGGCAGGAAGTCGTGGCGATCCGCTGGACGCCGGCGACGCTCGCCGCGGTCGGCTATGTCGCGATCTTCCCCTCGGTGATCGCCTATGCGCTGTTCAATGCCGCGGTGCAGACGCTGGGCGCCGGCAAGGCGGGCCAGGCGATCACGCTGATGCCGCTGTTCGGCGCCTTTCTCGCCGCCGCGACGCTCGGCGAGGCGCTGCTGCCGTTCCACTGGGTCGGCATGGCCTGCATCCTGGGCGGCATCCTGGTGTCGGCGGTCAGCCTTCCCCGCCGGGGGTGACGGCCAGCGCCGAGACGCTCAGTCCCCTTCCACGCCCGAGAAAGCCTCGTTTTCGACGAAGCCGATCGGGAAGCGCTCCCCCGCCCCGGCGGCGCCCAGGATCTTGAGCACCGCCTGCATGCAGGCCGGGTCGGCCTTGGCATCGGGCTCGAAGCGCACTTCGCGGTGGGTCGCCGCCCATTGCCCGGTGGCGGTGCGCAACGTCTCGAGCGTCCCCGCCGCGCCGTCGATCGCCGGCTGGCACGGTCCCGCCGGCACGACCAGCTTGACCGGCTCGGCTGGCGCGGCATCCTGCGCCGCGAGCAGCATCATCAACGCGAACGTCCACATAGCACACCTCTTGTGTTGCACATTGGCAACACCATCTTGCTTCCCGAAAGTAACAGGGATTCGTCATGAACCTAGAGAAATTCACCGATCGCGCGAAGGGCTTCCTCCAGGCCGCGCAGACCGTCGCCATCCGCCTCAACCACCAGCGCATCGCGCCCGAACATCTGTTGAAGGCGCTGCTCGACGACGATCAGGGCATGGCCGCCGGGCTGATCCAGAAGGCCGGCGGCGACGCCCGCCGTGCCGTTGCCGATACCGACGCCGCGCTCGCGAAGGTCCCGGCGGTGTCGGGCAGCGGGGCGCAGCAGACCCCGGGCCTCGACAACGACGCGGTGCGGGTGCTCGACCAGGCCGAACAGGTCGCGCAGAAAGCCGGCGACAGCTATGTCACCGTCGAGCGGCTGCTGCTGGCGCTCGTCCTCTCCCCCACCACGGCCGCGGGCAAGGCGCTTGCCGCCGCCGGCGTGAAGGCGGACGCGCTCAACACCGCGATCAACGACCTGCGCGGCGGCCGCAGCGCCGACACCGCAACTGCCGAAGACCGCTACGATGCGCTCAAGAAGTTCGCCCGCGACCTCACAGAGGCGGCGCGCGCCGGCAAGCTCGATCCCGTCATCGGCCGCGACGAGGAAATCCGCCGCACCGTCCAGATCCTCGCCCGCCGCACCAAGAACAATCCGGTGCTGATCGGCGAACCGGGCGTCGGCAAGACCGCGATCGCCGAAGGCCTTGCGCTGCGCATCGCCAATGGCGACGTGCCCGATACGCTCAAGGACCGCACGCTGATGGCGCTCGACATGGGCAGCCTCATCGCCGGCGCGAAATATCGCGGCGAGTTCGAGGAGCGGCTGAAGGGCGTGCTCGACGAGGTGAAGGGCGCCGAGGGCCAGATCATCCTCTTCATCGACGAGATGCACACGCTGATCGGCGCGGGCAAATCGGAAGGCGCGATGGACGCCGGCAATCTGCTCAAGCCCGCCCTTGCCCGCGGCGAGCTCCATTGCATCGGCGCCACGACGCTCGACGAATATCGCAAATATGTCGAGAAGGACCCTGCGCTCCAGCGCCGCTTCCAGCCCGTGTTCGTCGGCGAACCGACGGTCGAGGACACCATTTCGATCCTGCGCGGCCTCAAGGAGAAGTACGAGCTCCACCACGGCGTGCGCATCACCGACGGCGCGCTGGTGTCGGCGGCGACGCTGTCGAACCGCTACATCACCGACCGCTTCCTGCCCGACAAGGCGATCGACCTGATGGACGAAGCCGCCTCGCGCATCCGCATGGAGGTGGAGTCCAAGCCCGAGGAGATCGAGGCCCTCGACCGCCGCATCATCCAGCTCAAGATCGAGCGCGAGGCGCTGCGCCGCGAGAGCGACGCCGCCTCGCAGGACCGGCTCGCGAGCCTTGAGGAAGAACTCGCCAACCTCGAACAGCAGTCGGCCGAACTCACCACCCGCTGGCAGGGCGAGAAGGACAAGATCGGCGCCGAGGCGAAGCTGAAGGAACAGCTCGACGCCGCCCGGCTCGAACTGGAGCAGGCGCAGCGCCAGGGCGACTTGGCGCGTGCCGGCGAGTTGTCCTACGGCCGCATCCCCGCGCTCACCCGTCAGCTGGAGGACGCGCAGAGCCAGACCAAGGGCGCGATGCTGCGCGAGGAGGTCACCGCCGACGACATCGCCGGCGTGGTCAGCCGCTGGACCGGCATCCCCGTCGACCGCATGCTCGAAGGCCAGCGCGAAAAGCTGCTCGCGATGGAAGAACAGCTCGGCAAGCGCGTGATCGGCCAGTCCGAGGCGGTGCGCGCCGTCTCGACCGCCGTCCGCCGCAGCCGCGCCGGGCTACAGGACCCGAACCGGCCGCTGGGCTCGTTCCTGTTTCTGGGACCGACGGGCGTCGGCAAGACCGAGCTCACCAAGGCGCTCGCCGAGTTCCTGTTCGACGATCCCAACGCAATGGTGCGCATCGACATGAGCGAGTTCATGGAGAAGCACGCGGTCGCGCGGCTGATCGGCGCCCCGCCGGGCTATGTCGGATACGAGGAAGGCGGCGTGCTGACCGAGGCGGTCCGCCGCCGGCCCTATCAGGTGGTGCTGTTCGACGAAGTCGAAAAGGCGCACGGCGACGTGTTCAACGTGCTGCTGCAGGTGCTCGACGACGGCCGGCTGACCGACGGCCAGGGCCGCACGGTCGACTTCTCCAACACGATCATCATCCTAACCTCGAACCTCGGCAGCCAGTATCTGACCAACTTGGGCGAGGGTCAGTCGGTCGACGACGTCGAGCCGCAGGTGATGGAGGTGGTCCGCAGCCACTTCCGCCCGGAATTCCTCAACCGGCTGGATGAGATCATCCTGTTCCACCGGCTGGGCAGCGCGCACATGGCGCCGATCGTCGACATCCAGGTCGGCCGCGTCGCGAAGCTGCTGGCCGATCGCACGATCGCCATCCACCTGACCGACGGCGCCCGCGACTGGCTCGGCCGCGTCGGCTACGACCCGGTCTACGGCGCGCGTCCGCTAAAGCGCGCCGTGCAGCGCTACCTCCAGGACCCGCTTGCCGACCTGATCCTCAAGGGCGAGGTGAAGGACGGGTCGAGCGTGACGGTGGAAGAGGGCGAAGGCGCGCTGCGGTTAAGCGTCTCCTGACGCGAACAGGCAGAAAAAAGGGGCGCTTCCGGAAGGAAGCGCCCCGACAGGCTTGTTTCAGATCGGTTTAGAAGTCGACCTTGGCACCGACGCGGATGAACCGGCCGACAGCATTTGGCTGTGCCCATGCCGGGTTGTACCGGGGCGTGCCGTAGGCAGCGCTCACGTCGAGCGGCGCCTTGATGTCCAGCACGTTGAGAACGTTGGTGAAGAGCGAGAAGCTGTCGCTTACCTTCACGTTCGCGGTCAGGTCGAAGTTCCACACCGCCTTCGAACGGCACTGCACCGGCGTGTTGTTGCCCTTGTAGCCCTTGATGCCCTGGCCGTTGACGAAGGTGCAGTCGTCCTCGCCGTAATCCACCGCGTTCAGATCGAACGGGCTGGTGTAGTAGACCACACCAGTCAGGCTGAAGTCCCCGAATGCCAGCGTGTTCTGCCAAGACCCGCGCCACCGCGGAGATCCCGAGCAGGACGTATAGTCGCACGGGCTGAGGGTACCGGCATACTTGTACTTCGTGCCGTTCGAAAAGAAGTCGTACTTCAGCAGATAGGTCGCTTCGAACGAGCTGGTCAGTGTGACGCTGTCCGTCAGGTTGAAGTGGACATTTGCGCCGAAATCGATGCCCGCGACTTCCTGACTGTCCGCATTCCGGTAGGACGACTGCAAGAATCCAAGCAGCGGCAAGGCTCCAGGGTTCAGTGGATCAGCAACGCCAGGGATTGCAATCACGCCAGGCACGTCGACTACACCATTGTTGGTGTAGTACTGGCGCGTCGCCTCTTCGATCGCTTCAGGCGAAATGCCAGAAATGAGATCCTTCACCTTGATGTTGAAGTAGTCCACGGTGAAGCTGACATTGCGGATCGGTTCGAACACGACACCAGCCGTGATGCTGCGCGACTTCTCCGGGTCGAGTGCGGGATTGCCAACGCTGGTGGTTCCCACAGAGTACGGACCGGTAACATACGCGTTGTTCTGGTGCGAAGCACAGAACGCCGCATAGGTCGTGCAGTTGACCGTGCTGTTGCTGTAGCCGGTCGTCGGAAGACCGAATGCCTCGTTGAAGCTCGGAATGCGGAACCCACGCGACCACGTTCCGCGAATTGCGAGCTGACGCACCGGAGTGAACTTGACGCCGACCTTCGGGGAGAAGTTGGACTGACCAGACGAGTAGTCGTCGTATCGGCCGCTGCCGTTGACTTCGAGAACGTCCAGGATCGGCGCGCCGATTTCGAAGAACGCGGACTTGACGTTGCGTGATCCGATCGCCCCGACCGCGTTCAGCGTATAATAGCGATCGTAGGGATTGGAGATGTTCTCAGGATTCGCACTGGGGTTATCGATCGACTCGTGCCGGTAAGCGACGCCGACAGCGGCCTGGAGGTCGCCACCCGGCAGCGCGAAGAGCTTGCGCCCAATTGTCGCTTGGAACTGCCAAAGGTCCGAGTTGGAAGTCGTGCGGTTCTCGGGAGCGATGAAGTCGCGAATTTCCTCCGAGTTCAGTCCCTGATTGTAGAAGTTGTACGTACCCTGAGCGACCACCGTCGCGATACGCTGCGGGATGAGGTAGTTGTTCTGGACGATATCGAGCTTGACGTTCGACGCGGTGAAGTCAGCCGAGTAGGTCCAGTCGTCGCCGAAGCTCCCCGAAATGCCTGCGGCGCCGCGAAGCGATCGCGCGTTCGACTCGATACGAGTCGGACGGTCATACCGGCCACGAAGGATCGCATTGCTGCCAGCCGCAGCAAAGGGGTTGTTCGGATTAAGCGTTCCGTTCGCCGCCGTGCAGCCCGTACTGACGTTCACACCGCCGCTAAACGACCCGATGCCGGCGCCGCAGACATAAACCGGGAGAACGACCGGGTTAAGCAACACCGTGCCAGGCGGAGGTGTCTGGTTGTTGAAAGCGCCTGCCGCCGCAGTGGTCACCGTGTTGACGTTGTAATAGGCGCCACTGAAGTAGGCCTGTGCTTGATCACCGACGTTAACGGTGGCGCGAGCCACGAAGCCATACCGCTCCTGCTCCGGCTGGATGGTGCTGTACTGGGCGCGCAGATCCTGTTGGCACTGCTGAGCCGCATAGGTCGGTACACCCGCTAGCGCTCCGGTACCGGTCTGCTGCTGCCCGGGGGTAAGCGTCACAGGAGTGAGACCGGGAGCGACGGCGCAACCCAGTTCGGTGTTCAGCAGGCGGTAGGTGCCGGTCCGCGTACCGGTGATGGTGGACGGTGCAACCAGCGCAGCCGTGGTCGTGGTTCCGGTGCCGAGCGTTCCGTCGGCATTGATACCGAACTGAACGCCGTTGGGCATGCAGATCGTGCTGCTTCCATCGAGGCAGATCCGGCTGAGGTCTGCCGTTCCGATCGGATAGCTACGATCGCGCGCCATGATACGGGCGGTCTTCTGATACTCTCCGTTCACATAGACGTTGAAGCCCTGCTCCTGCAAGTCGCCATAGCCCGTCGTCAGATCGAAGCGTTGCTCCGAACCGTCGCCTCGGCTGGTGATGCCGGACGAACCGTTAGCATGAACGCCTTGGACTTCCTTCTTCATGATCACGTTGACGACGCCTGCGATGGCATCCGCGCCATAGGTCGAAGACGCGCCGTCACGTAGGATCTCGATGCGGTCGACGACCGCGTTGGGGATCGTGTTCAGATCGACGAAGTTGCGGTGACCATCGTCTGCGAGCGGATAGGGAGCCATCCGGAGCCCGTCGAAAACGGTCAGCGTCGACTGAACCGTCAGCCCACGCAGCGAAACCGCGTTTGCGCCGGTGGCGAAGTTGCTGCCGTTGTTCCATCCCTGCGTGATGGTGCCTGCGCCGTTCGCCGAGACGCGTTGAACAGCCTCTGCGACAGTGTTGATGCCGCGCTGCGCCAGCGACTCCGCACTGAGCACGCTAACCGGAGACGGCGTCTCCGCGTCGGTACGACGCAGAATCGAGCCCGTGACGACGATATCGGCGCCAGTCGTCTCGGTCGCGGTCTCCTGCGGCGCTGGCGCAAGCGCCGTCGTCGCCTCGTCAGGAGCCACCGTCGTCGAGGTCTGAGCGAACGCCGGCGTCGCTACGCCAACGAACACGAGCGCCGACAATGCAGTCGTGCCGCGCAAAACGGAGCGCTTCTGGAAAGAGCTGATCAAGTTGGTGCCCCCCTAACAATCCGCAGGATACTGCCGATCTCAGATCATGCCGGGCATCCTCATGCCCGCATTCCTTAGGGATGACCTTCAGCCCCGGGACTGTAAAGAAAGTTGCACCGACCGTGAAATTTTCTTTCGCGGTTGTAGCAGAAACGCAACATGGCGGCGCACCATCCACGAGCGCAGTGCCCCCTCAGATGAAACTCGCGCGCAGCCCGTCGATCACGAACTGCGATGCCAACGCCGCCAGCAGCACGCCCAGCACGCGGGTGATCACCGCCTCGATCTTGTCGCCGAGCAGCCGCATCAGCGGGCCGGCGGCGAGCAGCGCGATCAGCATCACGACCAGGATGGTGGCCAGCGCGCCCATCACCACCAGCTTTTCGGTCGTGCCGTCGGTCTGGCCCATCAGCAGCATGATACTGGCGATCGAGCCGGGCCCGGCGATCATCGGCATCGCCATCGGGAAGATCGAGACGTCCTCCACCTCCTCGGTCTCGATGATCTTGGCGGCGCGGTCCTCGCGGCGCTGGGTGCGTTTTTCGAAC
Organism: Sphingomonas mangrovi; assembly: GCF_047975845.1. Lineage (NCBI taxonomy): Bacteria > Pseudomonadati > Pseudomonadota > Alphaproteobacteria > Sphingomonadales > Sphingomonadaceae > Sphingomonas > Sphingomonas mangrovi. The sequence continues at coordinate 62,996 of NZ_JBIUCZ010000013.1, forward strand.
ACCATCTCCAGCGCGATCAGGAACAGCATGATCCCGCCGGCGATGCGGAAGCTGTCGAGGCTGATGCCCAGCGCATGGAGCAGCCCGCGCCCGAACAGCGCGAACACCAGCAGGATCGCCGCCGAGGTCAGCACCGCGCGCAGCGCCATGCTGCGACGCTGGGCGCCGCTCGCGCCCGCCGTCAGCCCCGCGTAGATCGGCGCGCAGCCGGGCGGGTCGATCACCACGAAGAAGGTGATCAGCGATGAGACGAACAGCTCGAGCATGGGGGGAGCCTTAGAGGTCCTTCGAGAAACCGCGCAAGCGCGATTTCTATGCGGCGCCGGCCCGCCCCCCCGCCCGGCCACCCAACGGCAGTATTCTATGGGTGGCCGGGCGGGGGAGTGGGCCGGCGCCGCCTCAGCGCTCTAGAGCGCGGCGTCGTCGAGCGGCACGCCGGTGCGGCGATGGGCGGCGACCAGCGTGTTGCGCAGCAGCACGGCGATCGTCATCGGCCCCACCCCGCCCGGCACCGGCGTGATCGCGCCCGCGACCTCGCGTGCAGAGGCGAAGTCGACGTCGCCGACGAGGCCGGTGTCGACGCGGTTGATGCCCACGTCGATCACCGTCGCACCGGGCTTGAGCCACTCGCCGCGCACGAAGTTGGGACGCCCGACCGCGGCGACGACGATGTCGGCCCGGCCGACGTGCGCCGCCAGGTCGCGGGTGCGCGAGTGCGCCAGCGTCACCGTCGCGCTGTCGGCGGTGAGCAGCGCCGCCATCGGCTTGCCGACGATGTTCGAGCGGCCGATCACCACCGCTTCCTTGCCCGACAGGTCGCCCAGCCGGTCGCGCAGCAGCATCAGGCAGCCGAGCGGCGTACACGGCACGAACCCCGGCAGCCCGGAGGCGAGCCGCCCCGCGTTGACCGGGTGGAAGCCGTCGACGTCCTTGTCCGGATCGATGCGCAGCAGCACCGCGTCCGCGTCGAGGTGGCGCGGCAGCGGCAGCTGGACGAGGATGCCGTCGACCGCCGGATCGGCGTTGAGCGTGTCAACCAGCGCCTCCAGCGTCGCCTGATCGGTGTCGGCGGGCAGGCGATGCTCGAAGCTCGCCATGCCGGCGGCGACCGTCGCCTTGCCCTTGGAGCGGACGTAGACGGCGGAGGCGGGATCCTCGCCCACCAGCACCACCGCCAGACCGGCAGGACGTCCGGCGGCTTGCGCGAACCGCGCCGCCGCCTCGCCTACCCGGGTCCGCAATTCGGCCGCAAAGGCCTTTCCGTCGATGATCTCAGCGCTCATGCCCCGCCGCATAGAGGGTCGCGGCCGTCTGTGCCAGCGCCGCGGCATCGCCTTCGACCCGCAGCCGCTTGATCCGGCTGGTGTCGCCGGCGACCAGCGTCACCGCGCGTTTGGGCACGCCGAAGCTGCGCGCGACCAGCTGGACCAGTGCGGCGTTGGCGGCACCCTCGACCGGCGGCGCGGTGAGCCGCGCGGCGAAATGCCCGGCATCGCTGCCGGCGAAGGCCTCGCGCGAGGCTCTGGGCGTCACGCGCACGGCGATGCGGATGCCCGCCGCGTCGGGCGACCAGGCCGGCCGCCCGCGCATCATATCGCGTAGGGTAGCGTCGCGCGATAGAGCGCCGGCAGCACGATCGTCTGGAGGATGCCCATCGTCACCAGCACCGCCATCGGCGCCAGGTCGATCGCACCCAGATCGGGCAGGATGCGGCGGAACGGACGGTAGATCGGCTCGGTGATCGCGTTGAGGGTACGCCAGACGCTGCGCACGAAATCGCTGTGCGTGTTGATGACGTTGAAGGCGATCAGGATCGACAGCACGAACTGCGCGATGATGATCCACCACAACACGGTCAGCAGATAGCTGATGATCTCGATCAGGACATTCAACGGTGCGGCTCCGAAACGGGTTGCGGAGGGGATACCCCAGCGGGGCGGCTAGGGACAAGTCGCGTGGTGCGGGAGTCCTCTCTTGCCGTCATGCTGCGGAAGGAACCCCCCTCAGGCGCGGACGAGCGTACCCGCGCCCTGACGGGTGAAGATCTCGAGCAGCAGCCCGTGGGGGATGCGCCCGTCGAGGATCACCGCCGCGTCGACGCCGGCGCCGACCGCCGACACGCAGGTCTCGACCTTGGGGATCATGCCGCCGCGGATCGTGCCGTCCCCCTTCAGCGCGGCGATGTCGCCGGGGGTCAGGTCGGTGAGCAGCTCGCCGCCCTTGTCCATCACGCCGGGCACGTCGGTCAGCAGGAAGAAGCGTGCCGCGCCCAGCGCCCCCGCGATCGCCCCCGCCATCGTGTCGGCGTTGACGTTGTAGGTGTGGCCGTCGTCGCCCAGCGCCACCGGCGCCACCACGGGGATGAAGCCGTCGCGCGCCAGGCTGTTGAGGATCGTCGGGTCCACCGCCACCGGCTCGCCCACGAAGCCCAGGTCGACGTGGCGCTCGATGCCCGAATTGAGGTCGGGCTCGGTGCGGCGGACCTTTTCGGCGCGCACCAGCCCAGCATCCTTGCCCGAGATGCCGACCGCGCGCCCGCCCGCGGACGCGATCCACGAGACGATTTCCTTGTTGATCTTGCCGGCCAGCACCATCTCCGCGACCTCGGCGGTGGCGGCGTCGGTGACGCGCAGGCCATCGACGAAGCGCGTTTCGACTCCCAGCCGCTTGAGCATCGACCCGATCTGCGGCCCGCCGCCGTGCACCACCACCGGGTTGATGCCGACCGCCTTCAGCAGCACCACGTCCTCGGCGAAATCGCGCTGCAGCTCCGGATCGCCCATCGCGTGGCCGCCGTATTTCACGACGAAGGTCTTGCCGGCGTAGCGCTGGAGATAGGGGAGCGCTTCGGTGAGCGTCTCCGCCTTGGCGAGCATCGCGGGATCGGGAGCATGGTCGGTCATGCGCGCGCCTGTAGCGCCAAGCGCGCGGCGCGCCAAAGATTTTGAGGGATGCGGGCGGCACCCGCGCCTAGGCGGAGGCCGCAGCCCCACGGCGATGATGCCTGCGAGCACCGCAACGGACCGCGATCGCCCCCTCTCCCCCGTCATGCTGACGAAAGTCAGCATCCATTCGCGCAACGCTCCTGCTTCCGGCGGAGCGGCAATGGATCCTGACTTCCGTCAGGATGACGAAGAAGCGCGCCGTCCCTTCCCGTGCTCCTGCGAAGGCAGGAGCACGGGATTCCACGCGCCGACAGCTGTTGCTCTGCTTGGCCCTGGACCCCGGCCTTCGCCGGGGTACACATCACGCCGGGGTACAAATCACGCCGAGACTCGAAACCGCCGGGGAACGCCCCTCACCGCTTGCGCACGAACTCCGCGCGCAGCACCAGCCCCTTGATGCCCTCGTAGCGGCAGTCGATCTCCTGCGCGTCGCCGGTCAGGCGGATCGACTTGATCACCGTGCCGCGTTTGAGCGTCTGGTTGGCGCCCTTGACCTTCAGGTCCTTGACCAGCGTCACGCTGTCGCCGTCGGCCAGCAGGTTGCCGGCGGCATCGCGCACCTCGACCGCGTCGTCGCCCGCAGCCGGTGCGGCGGTGGCGGCGTCGGCCGGGTTGATCCACTCGCCGGTGGCTTCGTCATAGATGTATTCGTCGCTCACAGCGCGCGCTCCCCCTGCGTTCCATCCAGCCAGCGCCCCAGCCCGACGAACAGGTAGATCAGGGGCGGCACCAGCACGACCGACAGCGCGACCTTGGCGAGCATCTGCCCGACGATCAGCTGTCCGATCGGGAATGCGCCATAGAAGGCGACGGTGATGAAGATCAACGTGTCGACGATCTGCGACAGCGCGCTTGCGGTGCCGGCGCGCAGCCACAGCAGCTTGCCCACGCCGCGGCGCATCGCCGCAAAGATCGTGACGTTGAGCGTCTGCGACACGCCATAGGCGATGATCCCCGCGCCCCAGATACGCGGCGTCGCGCGCATCATCAGGTCGAACGCCGCCAGCCGTTCCGGCGCCATGTCGGGCGCGGCGGGCACGCTCAGCACGACGAGCAGCAGCAGAATCGAGAAGATCAGCGGCACGAAGCCGAACTGCACCAGCCGGTTGGCGGTGGCGCGGCCGTGGAGCTCGGCGACCGCGCTGGAGACCACCACCAGCAGCAGAAAGGCGAAGATCCCCGCCTCCACCGCCAGCGGCCCCAGCGCCACCTGCTTGTTGCCGAGCACGCCCGCGATGCAGACCATGCCGCCGTAGAAGATGGAGAAGGCGAACAGCGACCGCGGCACCGCGACGAGGCGGTGGGCGGCGGGAGGGGTGGGATTCATCCGCGCGACGCTAGCCGCGCCGCCGCGAGCGGGCAACCGCCTGAAATGCCACGCTGCTCAAGGAAACGGCCGGCGCGACGAAAGGACTGTTGCCGCAGCCGCCGCTTGGCCATAGTCCCGCCGCGCCGTCGCGGCAGACATGTCGCGCAACCATCTTCACGCCTGTCGGGCACGGGGCCGGAACCAAGAATGAACCGTTTTCTGATCGGCGTCGCCGGCATCGTCGTGATCCTCGCGATCGCCTTCGCGATCTCGACCAACCGGCGGGCGATCCGGCTGCGCGTGGTGGGCGCCGCGTTCGCGCTGCAGGTCGGCATCGCCGTGCTCGTGCTCTACGTGCCGTTCGGGCGCCGGCTGATCCAGGGGGCTGCGGCCGGCGTGTCGGCGCTGCTCGGCTATGCGCAGGCGGGCACCAACTTCATCTTCGGGCCGCTCGCCGGGCCGGACATGGGCGGCCACAGCTTCGCCATCTCCGCGCTGCCGGTGATCATCTTCTTCGCGGCGCTGGTGTCGATCCTCTACCACCTGGGCATCATGCAGTTCGTGGTGCGCTGGGTCGGCGGCGGGATCGAGAAGATCACCGGCGTCTCCAAGGTCGAATCGCTGTGCGCGGCGGCCAACATCTTCGTCGGTCAGAGCGAGTCGCCGCTGGTGATCCGCCCCTATCTTGCCAGCCTCACGCCGTCGCAGCTGTTCGCGGTGATGTCGGTCGGCATGGCCGGGGTCGCCGGCACGATCCTCGCCGCCTATGCCTCGTTCCTCGGCCCGCAGTCGCTGCCGTTCCTGCTCGCCGCCTCGTTCATGGCGGCGCCGGGCGGCCTGCTGATGGCCAAGATCATCATGCCCGACGTGCCGCTCGCCCCCGCCGGCGCGGCCGTCGTCGACCCGGTCGCCGACGAGGAGGACGTGATCCGCGCCGCAGAGGCGAACGTCGAGGAGGAAAAGGCCGCCAACCTCATCATGGCGGCGGCGACCGGCGCCCAGATCGGCGTCAAGATCGCCGTCGCGGTGGGCGCGATGGTGCTGGCGTTCGTCGCGCTGGTGGCGCTCGCCAACGGCCTGCTCGGCGCGGTCGGCGGCTGGTTCGGCCACCCCGAGCTGAGCTTCCAGATGATTATCGGCACGCTGTTCCAGCCGGTGATGTTCCTGCTCAACATCCCCTGGGACGAAGCGGGCCGTGCCGGCGGCCTGTTCGGCAGCAAGGTGGTGCTCAACGAGTTCGTCGCCTTCATCGAGCTGGGCAACCTGCGCGATCAGCTGTCGCCGCGTACCGTCGCGATCGTCACCTTCGCGCTGTGCGGCTTTGCCAACTTCAGCTCGATCGCGATCCAGATGGCCGCGACCGGCAGCCTCGCGCCCAACCAGCGCCCGATGATCGCCAAGCTCGGCGTCCGCGCGCTGGTGGCGGGCAGCCTCGCGAACCTGATGTCGGCGGCGCTGGCGGGGCTGCTGCTGTAGTAGGGCAACAGCACCCTTCCCTTTTCCCCGTCATACTGACGGAAGTCAGCATCCAGACGCGCAGCGCCTGAGGCTCCAGCGTTGCGGCAATGGATCCTGACTTCCGTCAGGATGACGGTGGTGCGTCCTGGATGAGGGTTGCCGACGACGTCAGATCGTGTTGCGCTCGCACAGCGGCGCATCGGCGAGCGTGTCCAGGAAGCGGCGGCGCCACCAGATCACGTCCTCGTTGCGGACGTTGTCGAACATCGGCTTCCATCGCGCGATCCGCTCCTCGCGCGGCATGCGCAGCGCCTTGTCGATCGCGTCGGCGACGTCCTCGGCGCTGTAGGGATTGCACAGGATCGCCTGCGGCAGCTGGGCGGCGGCGCCGGCGAAGCGCGACAGGATCAGCACCCCCGGATCGTGCGGGTCCTGCGCTGCGACATATTCCTTGGCGACCAGGTTCATGCCGTCGCGCAGGGGGGTCACCAGCCCGATCTTCGCCGCGCGGTAGATGCCGGCGAGCAGGTCCCGCGGATAGCCCTGGTTGACGTAGCGGATCGGCACCCAGTCGATATCCGCATAGGCACCGTTGATGCGCCCGGACATGGCGTCGAGGTTGTCGCGGATGTCGCGGTAGCTCTGCACCGCGGTGCGCGACGGCGGCGCGATCTGGAGAAGGTAGACCAGCGCGCGGCGGTCCGGGTGGTTCTGGAGGAAGCGCTCGTAGCCGGCGAAGCGCTCTGCCAGCCCCTTCGAATAGTCGAGCCGGTCGACCCCCACCATCATGCTGCGGCCGACCGCGCTTTCGAGCATGCGCAGCTGGGTCGCCTTGGCGGTGGGGCCGTTGGCGTCGGCGATGAACGACTCCGCGTCCACCCCGATCGGGCAGGCGATCGCGCGGATCGTGCGGCCGCCGACGGTGACGCAGTCGCCGTCCGACAGGGTGCCGCCCATCTCGTGCACCGCATAGTGGCGGAAGGACTCGAGCCACTCCTCGGTCTGGAAGCCGACGACGTCGTAGGCGAACAGCGATTCGACCAGCCGACGGTGCTGCGGCAGCGCGACCAGCAACCGCGTCGGCGGCCAGGGGATATGGAGGAAGAAGCCCATGCGGTTCTTCACCCCCTGCTGGCGCAGCACCCAGCCGAGCGGGATCATGTGATAATCGTGGACCCACACCACGTCGTCGGGCTCGATGTGGGGGCCGATCGCCTGGCCGAACACGCGGTTGACGCGCTCGTAGCCGCCCTGGAAGTCGCGCTCGAACTCGGTCAGGTCCAGCCGGTAGTGGAACAGCGGCCACAGCGTCCGGTTGGCGAAGCCGTCGTAATATTCCTCCACGTCCTGCTCGGACAGGTCCATCACCGCCGAGGTGACGCCCTCGTACGTCTCGAAGCGGAGCTCGTGGTCCTTGCCGGTCTCGCCCGACCAGCCGAACCAGATGCCGTGCTCCTCGCGCAGCGCCGCGGTCAGCGCCACCGCCAGCCCGCCCTGCGCCCCGCCCGCACCGGCCGCGGTCGGCGCCTGCACCCGGTTCGAAATGACGATCAGGCGGCTCATCGTACCTCCGTCCACGGCTTGCTCAGCAGCATCGCCGAATTGATCAGTCCCACCAGCGAATAGGTCTGCGGATAGTTGCCCCACAGCTCGCCGGAATTGGGATCGATGTCTTCCGAAAGGAGCCCGGCGGGGGTCCGCCGCGCGATCATCTCCTCCAGCAGCACACGGGCGTCGTCGACCCGGCCCGTCGCGTGCAACGCCTCGATCAGCCAGAAGGTGCAGACGTTGAAAGCGGTGTGCGGCAGGCCGAAATCGTCCTCGGTCGCATAGCGCAGCATGTGCGATCCGCGGCGCAGCCCCGCCTCCACCGCCTCCAGCGTGCCGCGGAAGCGCGGGTCGTCGGGCTCGACGAAGCGCAGGTCCAGCAGCTGGATCAGGCTGGCGTCCAGATCGTCGCCGCTGAAGGTCGCCGACATGCGGTTGGTGTCCGGTCGCCACGCCGCCGTCTCGATCCGCTTGCGCATCGCGTCGGCGCGAGTCGCCCAGAAGGTCGCGCGCTCGGCCAGCCCCAGGTGCTCCGCGACGCCGGCCAGCCGGTCGCACGCCGCCCAGCACATCGCCGCCGAATAGGTGTGGACGTGGCTGCGCGTGCGCAGCTCCCACAGCCCGGCGTCGGCCTGGTCGAACGACTCCCAGGCGCGCTCGCCCACCGGCTCCAGCGCCTCGAAATCCTGCTCGCCCGCAATTCTGAGCAACCGCTGGTCGAAGAACGCCTGCGCATTGGACAGCACGATCTGGCCATAGGCATCGTGCTGGAACTGCTCATAGGCCTGGTTGCCGACGCGGACCGGACCCATGCCGCGATAGCCGGCGAGCGCCTCGGCATGACGCTCGGGCAGCCGGGCCTCACCGCCGACGCCGTAGAGCGGCTGGATATGCCCGCCCTTGGCGTTGTCGACGATGTTGCGGAGATATTCGAGATACCCCTCCAGCACGTCGAGCGCGCCCAACCGGTTGAGCGCCTGCACCGTGTAATAGGCGTCGCGGATCCAGCAGAAGCGATAGTCCCAGTTGCGCTGCGATCCCGCATGTTCGGGGATCGAGGTGGTCAGCGCCGCGACGATCGCGCCGGTCTCCTCGTGCTGGCACAGCTTGAGCGTGATCGCCGCGCGGATCACCGGGTCCTGCCATTCCGCCGGGGTGGCGAGCCCACGCACCCAGTGCCGCCAGCCGGCGACCGTGTGGTCGAGCATCGCCTCGACCGCGGTCGGGATCTCGGTCGAGAAGCTCTCGTCGGGCCCGAGGAAGAAGTAGAGCGGGCGCTCGACCCGGAACAGCCGCTCGTCCTCGATCCAGCCGATCGGCGCGCTGGTCGACAGCCGCAGCGTCATCTCGCCGAGCACATAGCGGATGTGGTTGGTGCCGCGCGTCCGCTCGGGCACGCGGGCGCCCCAGTCGGTCGCCGGGCGCAGCCGCACGCGGATGCGCGGCGACCCCGCCACCGGCCGCACGATCCGGCAGAAGGCGACCGGCCGGTACATCCGCCCGTTGCGGCGGAAGCGCGGCGCGAAGTCGATCACCTCGATCGCGTTGCCGTCGGCGTCGCGATGCTCGGTCCGCAGCACCGGGGTGTTGCGGACATAGGCCTGCCGCGTTTCGACGCAGTCCTCCAGGTCGATCTCCCAGAAGCCGTGCGAGCCCTCCTCGCCGCCGCGCGGATGGTCGTCGAGCAGCGAGCAGAAGGTCGGCTCGCCGTCGACCCGCGGCACGCAGCCCCAGACGAAGCGGCCGGCGCGATCGACCAGCGCCGATACCTGACAGTTGCCGATCGGCCAGAGGTCGAGCGTCGCGGTCACGCCGCCGCCTCCAGCCAGCGGCGGAAGCTCGCCACGTCGGCTAGGCGGAACGCCGCCGCCGTGGCGCGCGGCGCACCGATCAGGATGCCCGATCCACCATGATGCGCGCAAAAGACGAAGCCCGGCTCATCGGTGAGGTCGTCGCCGACGAACACCGGTGCGTGGCCGAGGAACGGCCCCTGCTCGGCGAGAGACGCGATCGCGGTGCCCTTGTCATGGCCGGCCATGCGCAGCTCGGTCATCATCTTGCCGTGCTGCACCTCCAGCCCCTCGTGCCGGGCGAAGGCTTCGACCAGCGCTCTCGCCTCGACCTCGACCTCGGGTGCCATGCGGTAATGGATGGCGACGCCCAGCGACTTCACCTCGATCACGACGCCGTCATGGCCGGCAAAGCGCTCGGTGAACGCCGTTTCGGCGGCTTCGAGCGTGGCAGGCCGCTCCGGCCGGACGATGGTACCGCCGGCGCGGCGGATCTCGGCGCCGTGGCTGCCGACCACCGCGACCCCGCCCAGCGAGCGGCCGAGGAAGCCGTCGATCTGTTCGATCGAGCGCCCGCTGACGATCGCCAGCCGTCCGTCGAGCCGCTCGGCCAGCCGCTGCAGCAGGGTGTGCAGCGCCTCGTCCACCACCACCCCGTCCGGCCGTTCGGCCAGATCGACCAGCGTTCCGTCGAAATCCAGAAAAAGGCTCGAATCGCGCAGCAGGGAAAGGGGTGGCTCGTTCAGAGCCGCGGACGCCGACGGTGGTTGCATGGGTCTCCTAACGCCAACAGCCGCGCATCGTTTCGCGCACGCTGTCATTTCGTTCAGGAAACGAGCACTAGCCGCTCGGTATCCGCCGGACCACCCCGATCGTCGCCCGGCGGGTTCGGGTCAGCGCGTCGGTACCGGCTCCGCACCCGAATAGTCGTAGAAGCCGCGCTTGGTCTTGCGGCCGTACCAGCCGGCCTCGACATACTTCACCAGCAGCGGCGCGGGCCGGAACTTGGGATCGCCGGTGCCCTCGAACAGCACGCGGGTGATCTCCAGACAGGTGTCGAGCCCGATGAAGTCGGCGAGCGTGAACGGGCCCATCGGGTGGTTGAGCCCCAGCTGGCACGCCGCGTCGATGTCGGGGATCGTCGCCACCCCCTCGCCCAGCGCGAAGCAGGCTTCGTTGAGCATCGGCATCAGCACGCGGTTGACGATGAAGCCCGGCGCGTCGTTGGCATGGACGATCCGCTTGCCGAGGGTGTCGCCGAACGCCTCGACCCGCGCCACCGTCTCGTCCGAGGTGGCGAGCCCGCGGATGACTTCGATCAGCCCCATGACCGGCACGGGATTGAAGAAATGCACGCCGATGAAGCGCGCCGGATCCGGCGCCGCCTGCGCCAGCCGCGTGATCGGGATCGACGAGGTATTGCTGGCGAGGATCGCGGTATCGCCCAGCACCTTTCCGACGGTACCGAAGATCGCGCGCTTGATCTCCTCGCGCTCGGTCGCCGCCTCGATCACCAGCTCGCACGGCGCCATCGCCGCCACGTCGCCGACGGTCTCGATGCGATCGAGCGCGGCGTCGCGATCCGCGGCCGCGATCTTTTCCTTCTCCACCGCCCGCGCGAGCTGCTTGGCGATCCCCGCCTTCCCCGCATCGGCCCGGTCGGCGGACACGTCCGACAGCAGCACGCGATAGCCGGCCTGCGCCGCCACCTGCGCGATGCCCGCGCCCATCTGCCCCGCTCCGATCACTCCGACTGTCTGCATCATCCGCTCTCCTGTGGTTGGAGGCGGGATAGCGGGTTTCGAGGCTCCGCGCAGCGCGTTAGTGTCCCGTCATGCACCGTTCTCCCCTGCTCGCGCCGATCGTCCTCCTCCTCGCCGGATGCGGCGGCGCCGATGCGCCCACCCCTGCGCCCTCGCCCGACGCGGCCGCAGCCGCCGCGTCCGAGCCGCGCGCCGCCGTCGCGGCGCAGCCGGACGCCGACACCGGCACCCGCCCCCAGCCGACCGAGATCCAGACCTTCCGCGACTGGACCGTCGCCTGCGACAACGGCCTCGCCTGCCGCGCGGTGGCGCTCGCGCCGGAAGACGAGATCGAGCCGGCGATGACGCTGGCGCTCGATCGCGCCGCCGGGCCGGACGCGGCGCCGACGCTGCGCTTCGCCGTCTACAGCCGCCGCCCGACGCCGCTGACGGTGGCAGTCGACGGAACGCCGCTCGCCAAGGGCGGTACCGCCGGAGATGGGGGCGCGGTGACGTTTGCGGGCGCCGACGCCACCCGGATCGCCGCCGCGCTCGGTAGCGGACGCAAACTCACCGTCGCCGACTCCACGGGCGCGCAGCTCGGCCACGCCAGCCTGTCGGGCGCGGCGGCGGCGCTGCGCTGGATCGACGCACAGCAGCACCGCGACGGCACCACCGGCGCGCTGTTCGCGCGCGGCGACAAGCCCGACGCCGCAACCGCGCCCGCGCTGCCGGTGATCCGCGCCGCGCCGCTCGGCGGCGAGGCGGCGCTGCTCGACCCCGCGCGTGTCGCGACGATGAAGGCCAAGGCACATTGCCAGGACAATCCCGCCTTCGACCAGCCGCACACGGCGTCGCTCGGCAACGGCACACTGGCGCTGCTCCCCTGCCAGGCAGGTGCCTATAATCTGATGCTGGCGGCGTTCGTGGTGCGCGACGGCACCCACACGCCCGCCCGGTTCGACGCGCCCTCCGGCATGTCCGAGGAAGGGGCAGCGGTGCAGAACGTGGTCGACGGCAGCTTCGAAAACGGCGTCCTCACCAGCTTCGCCCGCGGCCGCGGGCTGGGCGACTGCGGCATCCAGCAGGAATTCGTCTGGGACGGCACCCGCTTCCGCCTGTCCCGCCAGGAGGAAATGCGCGAGTGCCGCGGCAGCAAGGTCTACCTGCCGACGTGGCGGGCAAGGGTAGTGCGGTAAGGCATCCGCTCTCGGTTTCCGCCGCCCCTCCCCGTTCATCCCGAGTAGCCATCGAGTAGCGGCGAAGCCGTGTATCGAGAGGGCGTATCGAGGGAGGGTTGGCGCGCGAAACCGCACCTCGATGCGAGCCCTCGATATGCTCCTGACGGAGCTACTCGGCCCCTACTCGGCACGAACGGGGGCGTGGAAAGGGTCGTAAAAATCCCCTCACGGCGCCGCGGGGAACGGCTGCGCCTCCGCCAGGATCAGCGCGAACCAGCCCTGCGGGTCGCGCCATTCGCCGATCGGGGTCCAGCCGCCGGTGCGCAGCAGCACGCGGGTGCCGCGTTCGCCGTATTTGTGGCTGTTCTCGGTGTGGATCGTCTCGCCGGCCGCGATGTCGAACGTTTCGCCGGCAACCGTGAACGCCACGTCGCGGCTCGCCTCCAGATGCATCTCGATCCGCGAGAGCGCGTCGTTCCACACCGCCTTGTGTGCGAAATCCTCGACCGGGATGGTGCCCTCGAGCTCGCGGTTGATGCGGTCGAGCAAATTGCGATTGAACGCCGCGGTTACCCCCTGCGCATCGTCGTATGCGGGGACGAGCACGTCCTCCGCCTTCACCCGGTCGATGCCGATCAGCAGTTGCGCACCCTCGCCCAGAGACCCACGCATCGCCCGCAGCAGGTCGGCGGCGGCATAGGGCTCCATGTTGCCGATCGTCGAGCCGGGGAAGAAGCCGAGCTTGGGCTGGTCGGCGATCGCTCCCGGCAGCGTCACCGGGCGGAGGAAATCGGCCTCCACCGGGTGCACCGGCAGGTCCGGAAAAGCCTGCTGCAGCTGCGCGGCGGAATCGCGCAGGAACTCGCCGGAAATGTCGATCGGCACATAGGCGGCGGGGTCGATGCCGCCGAGCAGGATCGGCGTCTTGGCCGACGAGCCCGAACCGAACTCCACCACCGCACGCCCCGCCCCCGTCCGTCGCGCCACCTCCGGCACCGCGTCGTGGAGCAGCGCGGTTTCGGTGCGCGTCGGGTAATATTCGGGAAGGCGGGTGATCTCCTCGAACAGCTCGGACCCGCGGCGGTCGTAGAACCAGCGCGCCGGGATCGCGCGCGGGCGCATCGCCAGCCCGGCGAGCACGTCGGCGCGGAAGCGCGGGTCGGCGGCGGCGGTCACGGCATGGTCGGCGTCGGGCAGCTTCACGGTCACAGATCCTTCGCCAGGCGGACGCCGGTGAACTGCCAGCGCTGATGGGGGTAGAAGAAGTTGCGGTAGCTGGTGCGCAGATGCCCGCGCGGCGTCGCGCAGCTGCCGCCGCGCAGCACGAACTGGCCGCTCATGAACTTGCCGTTGTACTCGCCGACCGCGCCCTCGACCGGGTGGAAGCCGGGGTACGGGCGATAGGCGCTGCCGGTCCATTCCCATACGTCGCCGACGAAGCCGGGGCCGCCGGTCGCCGGGCGCGGCTCGACCGGGCCGGCGGTATCGAGCTGGTTGCCGCCCGCAGGATCGGCGCCAGCGGCTGCCGCTTCCCACTCCTGCTCGGTCGGCAGCCGCACGCCCGCCCAGCTGGCATAGGCGTCCGCCTCGAAGAAGCTGACGTGAGTCACCGGCGCCGCGGGATCGATCGCGCGCCGCCCGTCGAGCCCGAAGCGGGTCCAGCCGCCCTCGCCTTCCTCCCAGTACATCGGCGCCGCGATGCCCTCGCGCTGCACCCAGGCCCAGCCGTCCGACAGCCAGTGGCGCGGCTCGCGATAGCCGCCGTCGGCGACGAACGCCGCCCATTCGCCGTTGGTGACGGTGCGGTCGGCGATCGCATGCCGCGCGAGCAGCGCGCGGTGGCGCGGCCCCTCGCAATCGAAGGCGAAGCCGTCGCCGCCGTGGCCGACCTCGACGATACCGCCGTCGTGCGCGATCCAGCCGATCGCCCCCGGCATTGCCACCGGCTGCTTGCGCGCTGCCGGCCACACCGCCGGCTCCAGCGGGTTTTCGGAAAACAGGTGGAGGATGTCGGTGAGCAGCAGTTCCTGGTGCTGCTGTTCGTGGTGGCAGCCCAGCGCGATCAGGTCGAGCGCGGCTGCCGGCAGCCGCGCCCAGCCGTCGAGCACCGCCTGCGTCACCGCGCGGCGATAGCCCAGCACCTCGTCGAGGCTCGGCCGCGTGATCATGCCGCGCCGCGCGCGGGCGTGGCGCTTGCCCTCCGCCTCGTAATAGCTGTTGAACAGGAACGGGAAGCGCGCGTCGTGCAGCACGTAGCCGGGCAGATGGTCGCGCAGCACGAAGGTCTCGAAGAACCAGCTGGTGTGCGCGAGATGCCATTTCGCCGGCGAGGCGTCGGGCATCGACTGGACGGTGGCGTCGGCATCAGACAGCGGCGCGACCAGCGCCTCGCTGAGCGCGCGGACACTCTGGAAGCGATGCTGGAGCGGGTCGGCGCCGGGTTGCTGCTGAATCCCCTGCATCGCCACGCCCCTTCCTCGTCTATCGTTCAGCCCCTGGAACCCACAGAACGTCCCCGGCCCCCGCTTGGTTCACCACGCGGGCGGCGACGAACAGATAATCGGACAGGCGGTTGAGATAGGCGAGCACGCTCGGGCTCACCGCGACGTCGGCTGCGGCGGCGACGGCGGTGCGCTCGGCCCGGCGCGCGACCGACCTGGCGAGGTGCAGCGCCGCCGCGCCCGGATCGCCGGCGGGCAGCACGAAGCTGGTCAGCGGCCGCAGCCCCTCGTTGAGTGCGTCGATCTCGCGCTCCAGCCGCGCCACCTGGCCGGCGACGATGCGCAGCGCCGCGCCGGGCGCCTCGTCCTCGGCGAGCGGCGTCGCGAGATCGGCGCCCAGATCGAACAGGTCGTTCTGGATCCGCGCCAGTGCCGCCTCGATCGGCCCTGTGCCCAGCGCGGAGCGCGCGACCCCGATCGTGCTGTTGAGCTCGTCGACGTCGCCGATCGCCGCCATCCGCGGCGCCGACTTGGACGTTCGCGACCCGTCGACCAACCCGGTGGTGCCCGCATCGCCGGTGCGCGTGTAGATCTTGTTGAGCTTGACCATGTGCGACGCAGTTCTTTCTATTTTCCGTTCGTCTCGAGGTGCCGTCGAGCTTGTCGAGACGGCGTATCCAGAGACCGGTGGCGGTGGCTCTCTCGATACGGGCTCTCGACAAGCTCGATCCCTACTCGAGACGAACGGGGGAAAGACCACCGCAGAAAAGGGGGCGTTCCCCCGCCCCTCACGTCCGCCCGGCGGCGAACAGGATCACCACGACGATCAGGATCGCGATCGCCTGGAACAGGATGCGCGCCTGCATCAGCTTGTTGGAGCGCAGGCTGGAGGCACTCGGTCCCTCGCCGCGCACCTCGTCGCTCGACGCCTTGAGGAAGGTGATGACGCCGCGGACGAGCGCAACCACGGTCGCGATCATCGCCGCGATCAGGAGCAGGACGAGGAACACGTTCATGGGCCGGAGCCTAGGCGCTTGCCAGGCCGAAGCCAAGCGGCAGCCGGCCGTGGCGGATTTCCTCGGCGAGCGCGCGCCCGTCCTCACCGGCGAGCCGCATCGCCTCCAGGCTCGGCGCGCCGTGGCGCTTGGCGAGCCGCGCGCCGTCGGCCCCCACCAGCAGCGGGTGGTGATGGTAGCGCGGCGTCGGCAGCGCCAGCAGCGCCTGGAGCAGCCGGTGGATGTGGGTGGCGGCGAATAGGTCGCGCCCGCGCACCACGTCCGTCACGCCCTGCGCGGCATCGTCCACCGTCACGGCGAGATGGTAGCTGACGCCCGCGTCCTTGCGCGCGAGCACCACGTCGCCCTGCGCGCCCGGATCGGCGGCGACGGTGCCGGCGTGGGCGTCCTCCCACGCGAGCGGCCCCGCCACCGCTACAGCCCGCGCCATGTCGATCCGCCACGCATGCGGCTCGCGCGCCACGCGTTCCGCGCGCACGTCCGGCGCCAGCGTGCGGCACGTCCTCGGATAGATCGGCCCGTCGCTGCCGTGCGGGGCCGACGCGCTCGCCGCCACTTCGCGCGCGATATCGGCGCGCGTGCAGAAGCACGGATAGACCAGCCCCGCCGCCTTCAGCCGGTCCAGCGCGGCGGCATAGAGCGGCATCCGTTGCGACTGGAACATCACCGGCCCGTCGTGGTCGAGTCCCATCCACGCCAAGTCGGCGAGGATCGCCGCGACATGCTCGGGCCGGCTGCGCCCCTGGTCGATGTCCTCGATGCGCAGCAGGAAGCGCCCACCGCGCGGCCGCGCCAGCGCATGCGCCTGCACCGCCGACCAGGCGTGGCCCAGGTGGAGCCGCCCGGTCGGGCTCGGCGCGAAGCGGCTGATGCAGGTCATGCAGCTACCTCTTGACCCGCCCTTGCGGCGCATGCTGTCATGCACCTGTCACCGCGTGCTGCCATAGCAGCCGCGAACGAGGGCGAGGGGAACGCATGTTTCATCCCGATCTGATCCGCCACCCGGACAGCTGCCCGGCTCTCGTGCTCAACGCCGATTATACGCCGCTGAGCTATTACCCCTTGAGCCTGTGGCCGTGGCAGACTGCGATCAAGGCGGTGTTCCTCGACCGGGTCGACATCGTCGCGCACTACGAGCGGGAGGTGCACAGCCCCACCGCGTCGCTTAAGCTGCCGTCGGTGATCGCGCTCAAGCAGTATGTGAAGCCCTCGGCCTTTCCCGCCTTCACCCGGTTCAACCTGTTCCTGCGCGATCGCTTCGCCTGCCAATATTGCGGGTGCCCCAAGGATCTGACCTTCGATCACGTGGTGCCGCGCGCCCAGGGCGGTCGTACCACCTGGGAGAATGTCGTCACCGCCTGCGCGCCGTGCAACCTCAAGAAGGGCGGCCGCACCCCGCGCCAGGCGGCGATGCCGCTCCACCTCGCGCCGATCCGCCCGACCAACTGGCAGCTGCAGGAGCACGGCCGGCGCTTCCCGCCGAACTTCCTCCACGAAAGCTGGCACGACTGGCTCTACTGGGACGTCGAGCTGGAGGCGTAGCGCGCGCGGCTCCGGTCCGCCGGACCGCACGTCACGAACGCGCGATCAGCACCCGCACCGCGTCCTGCGGCACGTTCGACAGCTGCAGCACGTAGCGACCGGGCTGGAGGGTGAAGCCGACGAGCTTGCGGATGCCAGTGCAGCGCGGGCCATGACCGTGGCTGCTCGATTCGAGCGGCTGCCCGTCCTTCAGCACGTCGATCCACCCCTTGCTCTCCAGCGCCACGCGATAGTGGCCGGCCTGGCCGACCGTGAAGGCGACCATGCCGCCGCGCGCATCGGCCGGCGCGGTCGCCGGCACCCGCACCAGCCGCAGCGAAGCCGCCGGCTGCAACCGCAGCGTCGCGGCCCGCCCGACGCGCAGCACGGGGAGCGAGGCGCCCTGCGCGATTCCCGCCGACAGCCGCTCGGGCCGGGACCAGGCGGCAAGCGCCGCGGGCAAGGGCTCGGCCGCGGTGCACGGCTGCGCGGCGACGGCGCGCGCGCCGCTTTGGTTCGGGGCAGGCGGCGACGCGGCGGGCTGCGGCATCAGCGCCTGCGCCAGTGCCAGGAAGATCGACGGCGTGGTCAGCATGCGCCTGCCCTTGTTGCGCGAACGAGGCCGCTGGCGTAGCCGCGCCGGACCCGCTCCGCAACGCACGCGCTTGCGAAGGCTGTTCTAGAGACGTAACACAGCTGGTCAGATGCACGACGATCCCCATCCGCTCGATCCGGCCCGCGTCGGCCGCTCCCAGCTCGGGCTGCGCGAGCTGGAGGACCAGCGCCGCGAGCGGCTGGCGCGGTTCGACGCGGCGTTGGCGGAGTTCGACGTCGCCGCGGCGACCAGCGCCGGCGCGACGACGATGCCGGGTCATGCCGGCGGCTACGGCGCGCCGCCGCCCCCGACCCCGCCTGCCCCGCCGGTACGCAGCGGCCGTCCGCGGTGGCTGCGCTGGACGATCCGTGCGATCGCCGCGGGCATCCTCCTGCTGGTGCTGGCGATCGCGTGGCTCGCGCTCACCGCGCCGCTGTCGAAATCGCTGCAGCCGCCGCTGCCGCCCTCGATCACGCTGCTGTCGGCGGAGGGCACGCCGATCGCGCAGCGCGGCGCCAACATCGGCAAGCCGGTCGACGCGGCCCGGCTTCCCGAGCACGTCACCCAGGCGTTCATCGCCGTGGAGGACCGCCGTTTCCGCAGCCACTGGGGCATCGATCCGCGCGGCATCCTGCGCGCGATGGTGCACAACATGCGGTCGGGCGGGGTGCGCGAGGGCGGCAGCACCATCACCCAGCAGCTCGCCAAGAACGCCTTTCTCGATTCGGACCGGACCGCCGCGCGCAAGCTGCGCGAGGTGATGATCGCCTTCTGGCTCGAAGCGTGGCTGACCAAGGACGAGATCCTCTCGCGCTACCTCTCCAACGTCTATTTCGGCGACAACGCCTATGGCCTGGCCGCCGCGTCCGAGCATTATTTCAGCCGCACTCCGCAGGAGCTCACCACCGCCCAGGCGGCGATGCTCGCCGGGCTGGTGAAGGCACCCTCGCGCCTCGCCCCCACCGGCAATCTCAAGGGCGCGCGCGCACGGCAGGCCGTGGTGGTCTCGACGATGGAGGACGCCGGCTTCCTCACCGATGCCGAGGCGAAGGCGGTGCAACCCGCGCGGCTGCGCGTCGCCAAGAGCGACGACCTGCCGACCGGCACCTATTTCGCCGACTGGGTGCTGCCCGCCGCGCGCGACCGCGCCGGCGGCGTCGGCACCGACCTGCGCGTCACCACCACGCTGGAGCGCCGCATCCAGCGCGCCGCCGAGCGCGCGATCCGCCGCGCAGGTCTCCGCCAGACCCAGGCCGCGCTGGTGGCGATGCACCCCGATGGCCGCGTGATCGCGATGGTCGGCGGCAAGAACTACAAGGCCAGCCCGTTCAACCGCGCGGTGCAGGCCCGCCGCCAGCCGGGCTCCACCTTCAAGCTGTTCGTCTACCTGGCGGCGCTGCGCTCGGGCCTTGATCCCGATTCGCCGGTGCAGGACGAGCCGGTGACGATCGGCGACTGGAGCCCCAAGAACAGCGACGGTCGCTATCTCGGCACCATGCCGCTCACCCGCGCCTTCGCGCGGTCGAGCAACGTGGCCGCCGCGCGGCTGACGCAGGAGGTCGGCGTGCGCAACGTCATCCGCGCCGCGCGCGACCTGGGCATCTCCACGCCGATCCCGGAAGAGGCGACGATCGCGCTCGGCACCGCCAACGTCTCGCTGCTCGAGCTCACCGCCGCCTATGCCGCGGTCGCCGCGGGCGAGGCACCGGTGCGGCCGCGCGGGCTCAAGGACGTGGAGGAGACCTCTTGGTTCGAGCGGCTGCGCAACAGCACCCGCCCGCTCGGCCGCCGCGAGATCGACGGCATGCGCACGCTGCTCGCCGCCTCGATCCGCGGCACCGGCCATCAGGCGAAGCTGCCGATCGAGGCGTTCGGCAAGACCGGCACCACCCAGAACTCGCGCGACGCACTGTTCGTCGGCTATGCCGGCGACATCGTCGCGGGCGTGTGGCTGGGCAACGACGACAACACTGCCAACCCCGGCCTCGCCGGCGGCGGGCTGCCCGCGCGCATCTGGCGCGACTTCATGACCGAAGCGCTCGGCGTCCAGCTCCCGCCGCCCCCGCCCGAGGTAGTCGAGGAGGTCGACGAGACGATGGAGAACGGCCTCGACGCCGCCGGCGCCGCGCTCGACGAGGCCGGTGACGCGATCGACGAGGCCACCGACCAGTTCCAGGGCGAGATCCAGGGCATGGGCATCAACCTGCGCTTCGACCGCGACGGCGGCATCCAGGTGGAACGCAACGACCGCCGAGCGCCACCGCCGCCGCCCACGCCCGACGCACGCCGCGCGCCGGAGGAGGAGTGATCGCTAGACCGTGAAGTTACGGCGGGAGGTGGTGGATATCTGACGCTCTTGCGCGGGCCGTCGAAACAGGCACAGTCGGCACATGGATCTCGATCATCTCGCCATCCTCGCCCACATCGAGTTAATCGCAACAAGCGACGGAGGCCGCCATTCGCCGCTTTGTGGACCTGTTAGCTACCGACCGAACCATAACTTCTTCGGCGAAGCCAATCGCGAGATGTGCATGGGCGCCATCGATCTGAGCGAGGGTCGGACGCTCGCGCCTGGCGAAGCAACGGACGTCGAGATGGTCTTGCTTGCGTGGCCTGCGCTGATCCAAGAACTCGAAGTCGGCCGGCGCTGGCGGATCCACGAGGGGGCTCAGCTCGTCGGATGGGGCACCGTTCTGGAGTTGATCTGCGACTAAAGCTGGATTTTGGGAAGTGGGCGTTTCCTGCCGTTGCCGTTCGACGGGGTACCGCCAGGCACCAGCGGCTCGCAAACTTGGTCTAGCTTTTCTGTGCTGTCTCCTCGACCGCAGCGGACGGCATCTCCGGCGGTCTCGGCAGAACAGCCGGCTAACGATTCCAGCGTGTCTGAGTAAGCGGTTTGTGGAGCGTGGGGGATGGAAGCAAAAGCCGAGTTCACGGTCGAGGATGCACTTAACCGACTGGAGCCGAACCTGCCTGGTCCAGTCCGACATAGGCTGCGAAACTCTCTCAACAATTTTTATAGAGCAGCGCATCTGTTCGATTTGGACCGAGAGATGTCATCTTTCCGCGCTATCACCGGCGAAGAAGAGGCTGCCTCTGCGCTAATGAAAGCGGTACATCTCCGCGGATATGAACATAGCCGCGAGCTCAATCCGCGCGACCATGTCCACAAAGCCGCGGTTATGGCTTGCGTAGGTGCAATCGCGAGCACGATGAAGCCGATGCTCGGTGAGTTTCAGCTCATCTTCGATTTTGATAAGCGACGCGTAGACGTCAAAGTTCCGCTTACTGCTTTTAATGTCAGCGGCGGTGACTCGTACGCAATACAACCAGTTGAACCGCTAGGGCTCACGTTCACCCGCCCAGGCGTAGACAGGCAGAATCTTTACGATGATGTGCTGAAGCAGATCGCCGGAATAGGAAGCTTTGACAGTATCAAAAAGATGGTATCGGCGACCGCGAACGAGCGGAACCGCCTCCTTTATGCATCTGACGCGACAACCCCGCGCAGCTTTGCAACAACCCGGTCAATCCGCAATCGGAAGCTGCGGGCGCAAACCATGCTAGTGCTGGCGATCATGGTTCTGCAGTCACGCGATCAACTCCCGCTGGTCCGAGAGGCGATCCTCGCGTTTCTTGGCATAATTTCAAGGCTTCCGCAGGAGCATCGAGCAGATGGGTAGAGCGAGGATGGCTTCGGCGCCGTCTTCTACCCAGCTGTAGCGTTCAAGGCTTCGAAATTGGGGAGGTCGACGATCATATGTATCGACATGCCATAGCTTTCTTTGCAACCCGACAAGCCGTTGCGCCAAGCGACCGCTCACCGCGTTGACGATGACGCCCAAGGTTGGCGAAAGCGGCTACCGTCAGCAATACGGAGCCCAAAGGTAGCGCCACCTAAGGTCCGCCGCCCCCCCCCAACCTCCCCGTTGACCTCGCCCGCCCAGCCGCCCAAGGCACCGGTCATGCGCTTCTTTTCCGACAATGCCGCCGCCGCCTGCCCGCAGGTGATCGACGCGATCCTCGCCGCCAACCAGGTCGACACCGCCTATGACGGCGACGTGCTCAGCCAGGCGCTCGACGGGCGGATGTCGGAGCTGTTCGGGACCGACGTCGCCGCGCTGTGGGTGCCGTCGGGAACCGCCGCCAACTGCCTCGCGCTCGCCGCGCTGTGCCCGCCGCACGGCGCGGTCGTCTGCCACGCGGACGCGCACATCCAGAACGACGAGGGCGGTGCGCCGGAATTCTACACCCACGGCAGCAAGCTGCTGCTGGTCGAGGGGCCGGGCGCCAAGATCACGCCCGATGCGCTGACCGCCCGGCTCGATCGCATCGTC
Source organism: Sphingomonas mangrovi (assembly GCF_047975845.1). NCBI lineage: Bacteria > Pseudomonadati > Pseudomonadota > Alphaproteobacteria > Sphingomonadales > Sphingomonadaceae > Sphingomonas > Sphingomonas mangrovi. The sequence continues at coordinate 84,879 of NZ_JBIUCZ010000013.1, forward strand.
GACGGCGTCCACTGGGTCCAGCCGCACGCGGTGTCGATCACCAATGCCACCGAATACGGCCTCGCCTACACCCCCGACGAGGTGGCGGCGATCGGCGCGATCACCCGCGCGCGCGGCCTGGGCCTGCACATGGACGGCGCGCGCTTCGCCAATGCGGTCGCGCATCTCGGCTGCACGCCCGCCGAAGTCACCTGGCAGGCCGGCGTCGATGCGCTGAGCTTCGGCTTCATCAAGAACGGCGGCATGAGCGCCGAGGCGCTGGTGTTCTTCAAGCCCGAGCTCGCCGCCGTGACCAAATACCGCCGCAAGCGCGCCGGACTGCTGGCGTCGAAGGGCCGCTTCCTCGCCGCGCAGATCCTGGCGATGCTCGACGACAGCCTGTGGCTCGCCAACGCGCGCGCCGCCAACGCCGGCGCGGCGCTGCTCGCGCGCGCGGCCGGCGACCGCCTCGTCCACCCGGTCCAGGCGAACGAGGTGTTCCTGCGCGCCACGCCGGCTGAAGCCGCGTCGCTGCGCGGGCTCGACTTCGACTTCTACGACTGGGCGGCAGGCGAGATCCGCCTCGTCACCGCGTGGGACCAGACCGAGGACCAGATCCGCCCGCTCGCCGACGCGATCGCGACGCTGTGACCACGCCCGTCCCCGCCGGCGAGACGCCGCGCTCGGCGACGCTCGCGGTCCTCGGGCCGTTCGCGATCGTCACGCTGATCTGGGGATCGACGTGGATCGTGATCCGCGACCAGCTGGGCGTGGTACCGCCGACCTGGTCGGTCGCCTATCGCTTCATCGCAGGCGGCATCGCGATGCTGGTGTGGGCGTTGCTGCGGCGCGATTCGATGCGGCTCGACGCGCGCGGCTGGGGCTTCGCGGCGGCGCTGGCGCTCACCCAGTTCTGCCTCAACTTCAACTTCGTCTATCGCGCCGAACAGTTCGTAACATCCGGTCTCGTCGCGGTCGTCTATGCGCTGCTGATCGTCCCCAATGCGACGCTGGCGCGCATCTTTCTCGGCCAGCGGATGGGGCGGCAGCTGCTGGTCGGATCGGGGATCGCGATGACGGGCGTCGCGCTGCTGTTCGTGCACGAGCTGCGCCGCGCGACCGGCGACAGCGACACGGTGCTGCTCGGCATGGGGATCACCTTCGCCGGCGTGCTGTGCGCCTCGGTCGCCAACGTCATGCAGGCGACGCCGACTGCCAAGCGCTACCCGATGGCGCCGGTGCTCGGCTACGGCATGCTGATCGGCGCGGCGATGGATGCCGCGTTCGCCAGCGCCACCGTCGGCGCACCGGTGTTCGACTGGCGCTGGGCCTATGTCGCGGGCATCCTCTATCTCGCGATCTTCGGCTCGGCGATCGCCTTCGCGCTCTACTTCGGCCTCATCCGCGCGATCGGCCCGGCCAAGGCCGCCTACAACGGCGTCGTCGTGCCCGTCATCGCGATGCTGCTGTCGACGCTGTTCGAGGGCTATCGCTGGTCGTGGCTCGCCGGCGCCGGCGCGGTGCTGGTGCTCGCCGGGCTCGTCATCGCGTTGAGGGCACGCAGGCCGAACCGGTAGTCGGGGTAGCGCGGTCGCCAGCCGAGCACGCGCTTGGCCCGCCCGTTCGCCACCCGCCGGTTCTCGGCATAGAAGCCCTGCGCCATCGGCGACAGGCTCTCGACCGGCACCCGCGGCGGCGGCGCCCTGCCGAGCAACCGCGCGGCATAGGCGACGACGTCGTTCTGGCTCGCCGGCAGGTCGTCGGCGAGGTTGTACGCCCCCGCCGGCCCGTCGAGTGCGGCGACGATGCCCGCCGCGATGTCCTCGACATGCACCCGGCTGAAGACATGCGCGCGCCCCTCGACCCGGTGCGCGGTGCCGGCGCGCAGCCGGTCGAGCGGCGATCGGCCGGGCCCGTAGATGCCCGGCAGCCGCAGCACCCGCGCGCCCCGTGCCAGCCACGCCCGGTCCGCTGCCACCCGCGCCGGCCGCCGCCCGCCCAGGGAGGCGCCCTCGTCGACCCAGCCGCCGTCGGCATCGCCGTAGACGCCGGTCGACGACAGATAGCCGAGCCAGCAGCCGCGCGCCGCCAGTGCGTCGCCATAGGCGTCCAGCACCGGATCGGCGTCGTCGGCAGGCGGCACGCTGGAGAGCACCGCGTCGGCCTGGCCGATCTCGAACCGCAGGCGATCGGCGTCGGCGAAGGCGATCGTCCCCGCGCGCCCGTCGCGGCTGGTGCCCGCGATGCGCCAGCCGTGCGCCGCCAGCCGATCGGCGGCGACCCCGGCGGCATAGCCCAGGCCGAAGATCAGCAACCGCATGCTAGGCTCGATCCCCATCCCACCACGAACACCCCATCTACTCCGTTCGTCTCGAGAGGTCGGCGCGCGCGGCTCTCTCGATACGGGCTCTCGACAAGCTCGATCCCTACTCGAGACGAACGGGAAGAAGGTTGCTGCACCCTAGTTCGCCATCGGCCCGTGGTAGAGCGTCCCGAAATAGTCGCCCTTGTTCCAGCGCGGGCGGTCCGGCGCGTCGGCGAGCGCGCGGGCGATGCCGCGGTTCACGTCGACGAAATCCTCCGCCGCCTTCCAGTCGATCGGCAAGTCGATCTCGTCCGAGGGCTGGTGGTAGTTGTTGTCGAGGAACGCCTTGGTCGCCGCCGCGCCCGGCCCGCCCGGCCCCGGGTTGAGCGAGACGGAGGGCACGCCCTGCCGCACGAAGCTGTAGTGGTCGGTGCGGACGAAATCGGCCTCTTCGGGCGCGGGGTCGGGCACCAGCGCGAAGCCGCGCGCCTTGGCCGCGGCCGCCACCGCCGGGCCGATGCTCGACCGATCGGCGCCGAACGCGACCAGATCGACGAAGCGATAGGTCAGGATCGGCATGTCGAGGTTCACGTTGGCGACCACCGCGTCCTTCGGCACCGTCGGATGCGTGGCGAAATAGTCGGAGCCGATCAGCCCCTTCTCCTCGGCGGTGACGGCGACGAACAACAGGCTGCGCTTGGGACGCGTCTCCGCGGCGCCGAACGCCTTGGCGACCTCCAGCATCGACGCGATGCCGATCGCATTGTCGAGCGCGCCGTTGTTGATCGCGTCGCCGTCGACCGGCTTGGTCACGCCGATGTGGTCGAGGTGCGCGGAGAGCACGACCACCTCGCTCGCGAGCGTCGGGTCGGAGCCGCGCAGCATGCCGACGACGTTGGCGCTCGGCGCCGCCTCGACGGTGAAGCGCTGCCGGGTGGCGAGCGTCGCGGCGAGCGGCCCGGTCGGCAGCTTCCTGCCGGCCTCGTCGGCGGCACGCACGGCGCGCCAGCGGATCTTCGATCCCGCGAACAGTTTCTCGGCGCCGGCGAAGCTCACCACCCCCAGCGTCGGCGCGCCGCTGTCGCGCGGCTTGCCCTGTGCATCCGCCCACGTGACCGCACGCGTGTCCCAGCCCTGCGCCATCGCTGCGAACGGATAGACCTGATGGATCTGGCTGGTTTCGATCACCACCACGCCCACCGCGCCATGCGCCTTGGCGACGCGCGCCCGGTCCAGCCGGTTGCTCAGGTGCGCGGCGATCTCGCTGTTGAGCCCCTTGGGCCCGCTGTAGAGGATCGCGACGACCTTGCCGCGGACGTCGAGCCCGCGATAATCGTCGCGGCCGGTCGCCGCGTCGACGATGCCGTAGCCGGCGAACACCACCGGGGCGGACACGTCGACCGCCGCGGCGCCGGGCGCGGCGCGCAGCGTCCAATCGGTGCCGAACGCCATCGGCACGGGCTTGCCCGCGACGGTCAGCGCCATCGTCGGCTCGCCCGCGGGCTTGGCGACCACCAGCGGCACCGGCTGGAACCAGCTGCCGTCGATGCCGCCCGGCGTAAGCCCCGCCGCCAGCATCCGGCTGGCGACATATTCCGCGGCCACGTCATAGTCCGGCGTGCCGGCTTCGCGCCCGCGCAGCGCGTCGGAGGCGAGGAAGGCGACATGCGCCTTGAGCGCGGCCTGCTGCGGCGGCAGCGGCGCGGTCTGCGCGGCAGGGGCGCCAGGTGCGGGCGCGGCTTTCGCAAGCGCGGGCTGCGCAGCGACCAGGGACAGCAACGGCAGGCAGAACAGCAGCGGACGCATCGGCGACTTTCCAGGAAAAGAGCGGGATTTCCGCTTGCTACCACCGCCGGAGCATCGGGTCACGGGGACGGATTGTCCCAGCCGTCAATCGCTTTCCGTTCCCCGGCGAAGGCCGGGGTCCAGTTGGGAGAAGGGTGGTGGGACGCACCGACCCTCGCAACCATTGCCGCACCTGGGCCCCGGCCTTCGCCGGGGAACAACAGGGGTAGAAGCGGTTGCGTCCGGAGGCCGCCTGCCTTTTCGTCATGCTGACGAAAGTCAGCATCCAGACACGCCACACTGGCGGCTCCAGGCGGAGCGGCAATGGATCCTGACTTCCGTCAGGATGACGGCGGTGGTTCGGTCCCTCAGGCCGGCTCGATCAGCCGCACCGCCTGCGCCCTTGCCTCGTCGGTGATCTCGGCACCCGACAGCATCCGCGCGATCTCCTCGCGGCGCTCGTCGGGATCGAGCGGGGTCACGCCGGTGCGCGTCACCACCCCGTCGCTGCGCTTGGCGATCAGCAGGTGGCGACGGCCGCGCGCGGCGACCTGCGGGCTGTGCGTCACCACCAGCACCTGGGTCCGCTCGGCCAGCCGCGCGAGCCGATCGCCGATCGCCGACGCCACCGCCCCGCCGACGCCGCGATCGATCTCGTCGAACACCATCGTCCCCGCCCCGCCCTCTTCGGCGAGCGCGACCTTGAGCGCCAGGATGAAGCGCGACAGTTCGCCGCCGCTGGCGATCTTGATGAGCGGCGCGAACGGCGTGCCGGGGTTGGTCGCGATCTCGAACTCGACGCGGTCCTTGCCCGCCGCCGACCATTGCTCGGACCCCAGCGGCGCCACCACGGTGCGGAAGCGCGCCGCCTCCAGCTTCAGCGGCGCGAGTTCGCCCGCCACCGCGCGGTCAAGCGAGTCCGCGGCCGTGCTGCGCCGCGCGGTCAGCGCGTCGGCCGCCGCGTCATAGGCGGTGCGCGCCTGCGCGACCGCCCCCTCCAGCTGCGCGATCCCCTCCTCGCCCGATTCGAGCCGGCGCAGCCGCGTGCGCAGCTCGTCGGCGAGCTCGGCGAGCTCGTCCGGGCGGACGCGATGCTTGCGCGCGACGCCCCGCAGCTCGAACAGCCGCGCCTCGTCCTCTTCCTGCGCGCGCGGGTCGAAGGCGAGCGCGGCGCGCGCCTCGCGCAGCCGGTCCTCGGCCACCGCGCCCTCGATCACCGCGCGATCGACCGCCGCCAGCGCCTCGGCAAGCGCGGGATGGTCGTCCCCCAGCCGCTCCAGCACCCGCGCCGCCTGGCGCAGCTGCGCCAGCCCGCCGCCCGATCCCTCGAGCAGCGTCTCGACCGCACGCAGGTCGTCCGACGCCTTTTCGGCGCGCTGCATCAGCCGCCGGCGGTCGGCGAGCGTCTCTTCCTCGCCCGGCTCCGGCGCCAGCGCATCGAGCTCGGCGACGGCATGTTCCAGCCACTCGCGGTCGCGCGCGGCGCTCTCGATCTCGGCCTGCGCCTCCGCCAGTGCCGCCTCGGCATCGCGCCACGCGCGATAGGCGGTCGCGGCGTCGCGGCTGTCGATCCGCGCGAAGACATCGAGCAGCGCCCGGTGCCCGCGCGGGTTGAGCAGGCCGCGGTCGTCGTGCTGGCCGTGGACCTCGACCAGATATTGCCCCAGCTCGCGCAGCAGCGCCGCCGAGGCCGGTTGGTCGTTGACGAAGCCGCGGCTGCCGCCGTCGCGCTTGACGAGGCGGCGCACGATCAGCGGCTCGCCGGGTTCGAGGTCGAGGCCGTTCTCCTCGATCAGCGCGGCGAGCGGCGTGTCGGCGGCGGGTGCGTCGAAGCTGGCGGTCACCACCGCCTGGGTCGCGCCGTCGCGCACCAGCCCGGTGTCGCCGCGCGCGCCGAGCGCCAGCCCCAGCGCGTCGAGCAGGATCGACTTGCCCGCCCCCGTTTCGCCGGTGAGCACGCCCAGGCCGGCGCCGAACTCCAGGTCCAGCGCCTCGATCAGCACCACGTCGCGGATCGACAGCGCCGTCAGCATCGACCCGCCCTCATGCGCCAGAGGCCGTGGATGCGCGCCTCAGGCGCCCGTGGCGGCTGCGGTCTGGGGCGCATGCTCCTGCATCAGCTTGTAGGCACGCTCGTACCATTCGGTACCGGGATAGTTGGTGCCGAGGACGGCCGCGGCCTTGCGCGCCTCCTCCGGCACGCCCAGCGCCAGATAGGTCTCGGTCAGGCGCATCAGCGCCTCGGGCGCGTGCGGCGTGGTCTGATACTCGTCGACGACTCGGCGGAAGCGCATCGACGCCGACAGCCACTGTCCGCGCTGCTCGTAGAAGCGGCCGACCTCCATCTCCTTCCCGGCGAGGTGGTCGCGCACCAGATCCATCTTCAGCCGCGCATCGGCGGCATAGTTGGACTGCGGATAGCGGCGGATCAGTTCGCCCAGCGCGGTCATCGCCTGGTCGGTGATCTTCTGGTCGCGGGTGACGTCGGCGATCTGCTCGTAGTAGCTGATGGCGATCAGATAATAGGCGTAGGGCGCTTCCTGGTTGCCCGGGTGCACCGACAGGAAGCGCTGCGAACCGGCGATCGCCTTCGCATAGTCCTTGTCGAGATAGTAGCTGAACGCGCCCATCACCTGCGCGCGGCGCGCCCACACCGAATAGGGGTGCTGGCGCTCGACCTCGTCGAACAGCCCGGCGGCGAGCTTGTATTGGCCGCGGTCGAGGCGTTGCTTCGCCGCGGTGTAGAGCGTGCCCACGTCGCGCGCGACATAGGGCGTGTCGACGGAACTGCCCCCGCTGCGCGCGCAGCCGGAAAGGGTTGCCGCTCCAGCGGCGAACAGGGCCAGCGTGCTTGCACGGAACAGGGACATACGCATGGCCTCGCGTCTAGCCGCTTAGGGGTGGCGCGAACAATAGCTTTCGCGCAACGTTGCAACGATCGGACACGCGACGGCTTCGTCGTGCGCCGCAACCCAGAATGGAGACGCCACTTGCCCGCGACGATGCTCGAAACCCACCGCGTCGAGAAGCCCTGGGGTCGTACCGACCTGTGGCCCGGCTTCCCCGATCCCGCCCCCGGCGACGATCCGGTGGGCGAGGTGTGGTTCAAGACGCCGGGCGATTCGACGCCCGACCTGCTCGTGAAGTATCTCTTCACCAGCGAGAAGCTGTCGGTGCAGGTCCATCCCGACGACCGGCAGGCGCAGGCGCGCGGCCTGCCGCGCGGCAAGGACGAGTGCTGGACGATCCTGGCCGCCGAACCCGATTCGACGATCGCGCTCGGCACGCTCGAACCGATGACCCACGACGAGCTGCGCGCCGCGGCCGAAGACGGGTCGATCGAGCACAAGCTCGACTGGAAGCCGGTCAAGGCCGGCGACTTCTTCTACTCGGCGTCGGGTACGGTGCACGCGATCGGCGCGGGCATCACGCTGATCGAGATCCAGCAGAACTCCGAGACGACCTACCGCCTTTACGACTACGGCCGCCCGCGCGAGCTGCACCTGGACGACGGCGTCGCCGTGTCGGCCGCGGTGCCCTTCGTCGCCCCGTCCGCACCCGGCAAGGTCGCGGAAGACCGCACCATCCTGGTCGAAGGCCCCAAGTTCGTGCTCGAACGCTGGCCGGCCGGCAGCCGCACCGTGACGCTGCCCGAAGGGACGAAAGGTTGGCTGGTGCCGGTGACGGGCAGCGGCACCGCCGACGACACCGTGTTCAAGGCGGGCGAATGCCTGACGCTGACCGGCACCACCCGGATCGAGGCATCGGACGACGCCGACCTGCTGTTCGCCTATTCGGGCGACCGCCGCATCGACGGCTGAGCGCACCCGGCACCCGCCCGCGCGCGCCGGGCGGGCGCTGGCCGGTGCATGAACGCACGGTAGTTTTGCGTTCACGCAACCGGCCGGCGCGGCGCGCCGTTCTCCACCCGACTAATCTAAGTGGAGACTGTCATGCGTATTCCCCTGATCGCCGGCATGATGGCGGCGCTGGTCCTTCCCGCCGTCCCGACCGCAGCCTCCGCCGCGGCGCCGGCGGCGCAGGAATGGCGCCGCGACGATCACCGCAACGATCGCCGGGACAACCGCCGCTGGAACGACCGTCGCGACGACCATCGTCGGGACGACCGCCGCCGGACGGTGCGCAACGGGCGCGACTGGCACCAGTATCGCAACTACGACCACAATCGCTACGAGCGCGGCCAGAGCCGCTATTACGCCGACCGCTATTATCGCGACGGTCGCTACTATCAGTCGCGCTATTTGGGCCGGAACGACCGCGTCTATCGCGGCAACAACGGCCGCTACTACTGCCGCCGTTCCGACGGGACGACCGGTCTGATCGTCGGCGGGCTGGCCGGCGGCGTGCTCGGCAACATCCTCACCAACGGCGATTCGCAGCTGCTGGGCACGCTGATCGGCGGTGCGGGCGGCGCACTGCTCGGCCGCTCGGTCGACCGTCGCGAGGTGACCTGCCGCTAAAGGAGAGTTGCGGTGTCCCGGCGCAAGCCGGGGCACGGTTGCAAAGGGTGTGCAACGCTCTCCCCGCGTCATCCTGACGAAGGTCAGGATCCATTGCCGCTCCGCTTGCGCCTCGATCGTTGCGCATATGGATGCCCCGAGTTCACAAACGAAGTGCAACACCAGGTTGAGGTGTTGCGATGGGAACCAGGTACCGACAGCTCTCGTATGCGGAACGGTGTGCGATTGCC
>NZ_JBIUCZ010000014.1:0-89344 GCF_047975845.1 Sphingomonas mangrovi
GCAATCGCACACCGTTCCGCATACGAGAGCTGTCGGTACCTGGTTCCCATCGCAACACCTCAACCTGGTGTTGCACTTCGTTTGTGAACTCGGGGCATCCATTGCCGCTACGGCAGGAAGCGCGAGCGCTGCGCGTCTGGATGCTGACCTCCGTCAGCATGACGGGACGGGGGAAGTGGCGGTCCCGCATCCCGCCCACAGCAAAGCGCCCGCCGGAGGACCGGCGGGCGCTGCTTCCGTCGGATGGAACTGCGCTTAGCGCACTTCCTCCTGGTTGATGGGGACGATCTTGATCTCGACGCGGCGGTTGGCGGCGCGGCCGGCATCCGTCTCGTTGCTGGCGATCGGCTGGGTCTCGCCGAAGCCGCGGGTGCCGATTCGGGCGCTCTGCACGCCGTGGCTGGAAAGGTAGCCGGCGACCGCCGAGGCACGGCGCTCAGACAGCGCCTGGTTGTAGCTGTCCGACCCGGTCGAATCGGTGTGGCCGTACACGTCGATGTAGGTCTGGTTGTACTGCGACAGCACGTCGGCGACCTGGTCCAGCGTCGGCTGGAACTGCGGCTGCACGTTCGAGCTGTCGTAGGCGAAGGTGATGCCCGACGGCATGTTGAGCAGCAGGTCGTCGCCCTGGCGGACCACTTCGACGTCGGTGCCGGCGGTGCGCTGGCGCAACTCGCGCTCCTGGCGGTCCATGTAGTTGCCGATCGCCGCGCCCGCGAGGCCGCCGAGGCCGGCGCCGACGATCTTCTCGGTACGGTCGCTGCGGCCGCCGACCAGGTCGCCCAGCAGATAGCCGCCGAGCACGCCGCCGATGCCGCCGAGTGCCGTCTTCGAAATCGTGCGCTGGCCGGTTTCCGGGTTGGTCACGCACGCGCTGGTCAGCGTCATCGCGCCCAGCGCCCCGGTCAGCATCAGCTTCGACACACTCCGCATCATCGTCCTCCGTGGGGAAGTTTTCGTTGTTTCTACAAGCCGGTGAACACCGGCGCGCGCGACATTGTTCCGCCAGCGATTTGAACCGGCGATGACCGAACGACGCGGGTCGCGTCGTGGCGGTTGTGGCGGCCGCGGCATTGCGGCTAAGCAGGGTCGCAGAACAATGACCCAGTTCACCCCTTTTCCGTGGATCGACGTCGCGATCATTTTCGCGCTGGTCCTTCTCAACGGCGTCTTCGCCATGTCCGAACTCGCGATCGTGTCCGCACGACCCGCACGGCTGGAGGCGCTGTCCCGCGGTGGCGGGCGCGGCGCCGCCACCGCGATGCGGCTGGCGAGCGATCCCGGCAAGTTCCTGTCCACCGTGCAGATCGGCATCACCCTGATCGGCATCGTCGCGGGTGCCTATTCGGGCGCGAGCCTGGGCGGACCGGTCGGTGAGCGGCTGGCGGCATGGCTCGGCCTCTCGATGGAGACGGCGCAGACCGTCGGCTTCGCGATCGTCATCGGGCTCACCACCTATGCCTCGCTGGTGATCGGCGAGCTGGTGCCGAAGCAGTTCGCGCTGCGCTCGCCCGAGCCGATCGCCGCCATCGTCGCGCTGCCGATGCTGTGGCTGTCGAAGGTCACCGCGCCGCTGGTGTGGCTGCTCGACACGACCTCGGGGCTGGTGTTCAAGCTGCTGCGCCTGGACCGCGAGACGGAGACCCGCGTCACTGCCGAGGAACTCCAGCTGCTGGTGGCGGAGGCGACCAAATCGGGCGTGATCGAGGAGCACGAACGCTCGATCATCTCCGGCGTGGTGCGGCTCGCCGACCGGCCGGTGCGCGAGATCATGACGCCGCGCACCGACGTCGATTGGCTCGACCTCGACCTGGATGAGGACAAGCTGCGCGCCGCGCTTGCGGAAACGCCCCACACCCGGCTGCCGGTCGCCGAAGGCTCGATCGACCGGGTGGTGGGCGTGGTGCAGGCGCGCGACATCGTCGCGGCGGCGATGCGCGGCGAGCCGCTCGATCTGCGCCGGCTGATGCACGTGGCGCCTGTGCTGCCCGATCAGGTCGACGCGATGGACGCGCTCACCGCACTACGCGCTGCCGAGGTGCCGATGGGGCTGGTCCACGACGAGTACGGCCATTTCGAGGGGCTGGTGACGCCGGCCGACCTGCTGAAGGCCATCGCCGGCGAATTCGCCTCCGATGCCGATCCGGGCGACACGCCCAACGTGATCGCGCGCGAGGACGGGACGCTGCTCGTCTCCGGCCAGCTTTCAGCCGATTCGCTGGCCGAGCGGCTCGGCATCGAGCTGCCGGAGGATCGCGATTATGCGACCGTCGCCGGGCTCGCGCTGGCGGTGCTCAAGCACCTGCCGGAGGAAGGCGAGCACTTCACCGAGCAGGGCTGGCGCTTCGAGATCGTCGACATGGACGGTCGCAAGATCGACAAGCTGCTGGTGGCCGCCGCGGTCTGAACCGCGGCGGCGGGCCGCTCGTCAGCCGAGTTTGCCGAACGTCGCCTCGTAGCCGGCACGATCGCCTGCGGCGAGCAGCTGCGCCTGTTCGATCCAGCGGTCGCGCCCCATCCGGCCCTGGAAGGTGCCGAGCGCGGCGTCGATCCGGTCCGCCTCCGCCGGGGAGAGCGCGGCCATGTCGGCGATGCTGGTGACCCCGAGTTCGGCAAGCTGCGACGCCGCCTTCGGGCCGAGTCCCTTGAGCGTGGTGAGATCGTTCGCGGCTGGTGCCGCTTTTGGTGTGGGGGCAGGCGTCGCAGCCGGCTGCGCCGGAGCTTCCACCGGAGCCGGCGGGGCGGCGGGCGTCGGCGGGGTGGCGGGCGTCGGCTCGGCCGGTGCGCTCGGCACCGCTGCCGCGCGGGGCTCCTGCACCGGCGGCGGCGCGGGGGCGGGGATATCGGTCGGCTCGACCGGCGCGCGGCGCTCGATCGCGACCGCTTCGCCGGGGGCATCGGGATCGGCCACCGCCGTGTGCGTCGGTTCGGGCCGGGCGGCGTTGCTCTCCGCCAGCACGCGGTCGGCCGCACGACGCTTGGCGCGCAGCCGCATTCCCCAGACGATCGCCACGATCACGACGACCGCGAACAGCGCGATGACTGCGAAATGGGTGACCGTCACCGGCACCATCTGGTCGACCGCGCCAGCGACGGTTTGCTGGGATTGCTGGGTATCTTGCATGGAAACGCCTCCGGCCGGCCGAACCGTGGCCGGGGCGCAAGCATAGCGGCGCGGGCGCCACGCTCAAGGCGAAGGGCCTTGGAAACGCGCGGAAACCTCGCGCCGGGCCGTCCTCCTCCGTCGCACCGACGCCAGCCAGGACTCGTTGGCGCTCCGGCGCGGGGGCTATTCGCTACTTCTCCTCGCGTGCGACTTCGCGCCAGCCGATGTCGCGGCGGCAGAAGCCGTCGGCGAAGGCGATGCGGTCCACCGCGCGATACGCGGCCGCCTGCGCCTCGCGCACGCTCGCGCCGCTCGCGGTGACCGCCAGCACGCGGCCGCCCGCGGCGACCAGCGCCTCGTCGTCGCGGCGGGTGCCCGCCTGGAACACGCGCGCGCCGTGCGCTTCGGCAGTGTCGATGCCGGCGATCGCGCCACCCGCCGCCGGCGTGCCCGGATAGCCGCGGGCGGCGAGCACCACGGTGAGCGCGGGATCGTCGGAGAAGCGCGCCTTGTGGCCGGCGAGCTGCCCCTGCGCGGTCGCGAGCATCAGCTCGAGCAAGTCGCTCTCCAGGCGCATCATCAGCACCTGACATTCGGGATCGCCGAACCGCGCGTTGTACTCGATCAGCTTGGGGCCGGTCGGGGTCAGCATCAGCCCGGCGTAGAGCACGCCGCTATACGGCATGCCTTCCTCGGCCAGCTTCTCGATGGTGGGGCGGACGATGGCGTCGATCGCCTGCCGCTCCAGCTCGGGCGTCAGCACGCGGGCGGGGCTGTAGGCGCCCATGCCGCCGGTGTTCGGCCCGACGTCGCCGTCGCCGACGCGCTTGTGGTCCTGCGCCGATCCGAACGGCAGGTAGCTGCTGCCGTCGGTCAGCACGAACAGGCTGGCTTCCTCGCCGGTCAGAAACTCCTCGATCACCACCTCGGCACCCGGCTGATCGAACAGCGCGGCGAGAGTGGCCTCGGCCTCCTCGGGCGAGCCGGCGATGGTCACGCCCTTGCCGGCGGCGAGGCCATCGGCCTTGAGGACCACCGGCAGCCCAAAGTCTACGAGCGCCGATCGCGCCGTCTCCAGCGATGCCGCGCGGACATAGCCCGCGGTCGGGATGTCGGCCCGTTGGCAGAGATCCTTGGTGAAGCCCTTCGAGCCTTCCAGCTGCGCGGCGGCAGCGGACGGCCCGAACACGGCGATGCCGGCGTCGCGCAGGCGATCGGCAAGCCCCTCGACCAGCGGCTGCTCGGGCCCGACCACCACGAAGCGCACGTCGTGCTCGCGGCAGAAGGCGAGCAGCGCCGCCTGGTCGGTCGCGGCGATCGCGACGCATTCGGCATGTTCGGCGATGCCGGGGTTGCCTGGCGCGGCATAGAGCCTATCGAGGAGCGGAGATTGTGCGAGCCGCCACGCGAGCGCGTGTTCGCGCCCCCCCGAGCCCACCAGCAGGACGTTCATGCCCGATCCTTTTTCCGGCTTTTCATCGGGGCGGCTCGTAGCCGAGCCCATCCCCGGCGACAACGCCGCACCCGTCAGCGTCAGCGAACTCGCCGGCCGGCTGAAGCGCGTGGTCGAGGGCGAGTTCGGCCATGTCCGCCTGCGCGGCGAGATTTCGGGGTACAAGCGCGCCGCCTCCGGCCACGTCTATCTGTGCCTGAAGGACGAGAGCGCGGTGATCGACGGGGTGATCTGGCGCGGTGCCGCGTCCGCGCTACCGTTCCAGCCGCAGGACGGCGTCGAGGTGGTCGCGACCGGCAAGCTCACCACCTATCCCGGCCGCTCCAAATACCAGGTCGTGATCGAGCGGATGGAGCTGGCGGGCGAGGGCGCGCTGATGGCGCTGCTCGAAAAACTGAAGGCGCAGCTCGGCGCCGAGGGGCTGTTCGATGCCGACCGCAAGCAGCCGCTGCCGTTCCTGCCGCGCGTGATCGGCGTCGTGACGTCGCCGACGGGCGCGGTGATTCGCGACATCCTTCACCGGCTGGAGGACCGCTGCCCCAGCCACGTCATCGTCTGGCCGGTGCAGGTGCAGGGCGAGGGCGCGGCGCAGCAGGTCGCCAATGCGGTGCGCGGCTTCGACGCGCTGGAGCCCGGCGGGCCGGTGCCGCGTCCCGACCTGCTGATCGTCGCGCGCGGCGGCGGCTCGATCGAGGATCTGTGGGCGTTCAACGAGGAAGCGGTGGTGCGCGCCGTCGCCGACTGCTCGATCCCGGTGATCTCGGCCGTGGGACACGAGACCGACACGACGCTGTGCGACCATGCTGCAGACCTGCGCGCGCCGACCCCCACCGCGGCGGCCGAGCTGGCGGTGCCGGTGCTCGCCGACCTGCGCCACACTGTCCAGAGCCACGCGATGCGCACCGAGCGCTGCGCGCGTCGCTATCACGGGCGCGGGGCCGAGCGGCTGGCGGCGCTGGTGCGGGTGCTGCCGCGGCGCGACGCACTGCTCGGGCCGCAGCGCCAGCGGGTCGACGATCTCGGCCAGCGGCTGGGGCTGGGGCTGGAGCGGCGGCTGGGGCAGGCGCGGCGGACGCTCGACCGCCAGTCGGCGGTGCTGCGCCCGGCGATGCTGGCGCAGCGGCTCGACCGCGGGCGGCAGCGGCTGGAGGCGGCCGGGCGGCTGCTGGAGAGCGTCAATCCCGACAACCTCCTCAAGCGCGGTTACGTCCGCGTCGAGGCGCGCGGGACGGGCAAGACGATCGATTCGGCTGCGGCCGCGCGGGCGGCGGGGGGCCTGAAGCTCCACTTCCGCGACGGCGTGGTGGACGCGCGGGTTGAGCGCGCCGGGGGCAAACCCTATCCTGGCGACGCACCCGAGCAGCCGAGCCTGCTCTGAACGTCTTTTGGAAGATCGCATGCTGATGTCGAACACCTCGCGCCTGGCGCGCCTCCATTATCTGTCGGGCGGGTTCCGCGTCCTGTCGCCGGGCGACCATGTGCTGTGCGCGGGCACCGGCGAGACGATCCCGCTCGACGAGCTCCGCTACTGGAGCGCGGAGCGGCAGGAAGCCTATGCGACCGCCCAGGCCGCCACCGCGGCGATGCGCCCGGCGTGAGGCTGGACGCGGCGCTCGGCGCGGGGCTGCTCGCGCTGACGGGATGTACGGTGGTGCCGGCCGGTGCGGTAGGCCCCGCGCCGGTCCAGACGGCGCCCGCGCCGGCGGCACCCGCCGCGGCGGCACCGGTGCGGCCGGCAGCGCCGGAGGCGTTCCGCTACGAAGGGCAGCGTATCCAGGGCGGGATGCTGGTCGGCACCGCGCCCGCGGGCGTCACCGCGCTGACCTTCGAGAGTGAGGCCGTCGCGCTTTCGCCCGATCGCCGCTTCCTGATCGCGTTCGATCGCGATGCCGGGCCCAGCGCGCGGCTGGTCGCGCGCTTCGCCGACGGGCACGAGCAGGTCGAGACGTTCGCCGTCGCGCCCCGCGCCTGGCAGATCGAGCGGCTGCCGACGCTCCCCAAGGTCAGCCAGCCGAGCGCCGAGTTCCAGCGCCGCCGCCCGCCCGAACTCGCGCAGATCGTCGCCGCGCGCAAGCTCGACACCGGCGCGCAAGGCTGGTCGCAGCGCTTCCAGTGGCCGGCGACCGGGCGCATCTCGGGCCGGTTCGGATCGCAGCGCATCTATGCCGGCGAGCCCGGCAGCTATCATTCGGGCGTCGACGTGGCGAAGCCGACCGGGGCGCCGGTGAAGGCGCCGGCCGACGGCGTCGTGATCCTGGCGGCCGCTTCGCCCTTCACGCTGGAGGGCAATCTGCTGATGCTCGACCACGGCATGGGGCTGAACAGCGCGTTCCTCCACCTGTCGCGGATCGACGTGAAGCCGGGCGAGCATGTCCGCCAGGGGCAGGTGATCGGCGCGGTCGGAAGCACCGGGCGCGCGACCGGGCCGCACCTCCACTGGGGCATGATGTGGAAGGGGCGGCGGCTCGATCCGCTGCTCATCACCGGGCCGATGCCCGACTGAGCGGAACCCTCGCGCAGGTCGGCCATTCACCCGGGTATCAACATGGGGAGACGACGATGAAGACGCACCTGGCCCTGCTCGCCGCGACCGGTTTGATGGCCGCCTGCACGCAGACCGCACCCGCCGACATGGCCGGCACCTCGCAGAGCGATCGTGTCGCCACCGCCAACCTGCGCACCGCGACCAACGCCTCGGTCGGCACCGCGACCGCGACCGAGGTGCCCGGCGGCGTCCGCATCGCGCTGACCGTCAACGGCGTTCCCCAGGGGCCGCACGGCGTCCACGTCCACACCACCGGCCGCTGCGACGCGCCCGACTTCACCACCGCGGGCGGCCACTGGAACCCGACCAGCATGCAGCACGGCAGCAAGAACCCGGCCGGGCCGCATGCCGGCGACATGCCCAACCTGCTGGTCGGCACCGACGGCACCGGATCGATCGAGTTCACCCTGCCGAGCGGAACCTTCGAAGGGCTGCTCGATGCCGATGGATCGGCGTTCGTGGTCCATGCCGGCGCCGACGACCTGATGACCGATCCGTCGGGCAACAGCGGCGGCCGCTTCGCCTGCGGCGTGTTCAACGCCGCCTGACGCCTTGGGCCGGGCGCCGGCGACGGCGTCCGGCCGCCGGCTCGCGATTGACTTGCCCCCTCCTGCGCCCGACACGTCGGTCGGGACGACAGGAGGGCGTATGCGATTGATTTCCTTTACCGCGGCGGTGGCGCTGCTCGCCACGCCGCTCTCGGCGCAGGACTATAGCCGCTACAGCGAAGCCGGGCTGAAGGCCGAGCTCGCCGAGACCGGCGTGTCGGAGACGGCGGTGCTGGTGCCGATGCGCGACGGCGTCGGTCTGTCGACCAACATCTACCGCCCGCGCGATGCCAAGGGGCCGCTCCCCACCATCCTGTGGAAGACGCCGTACAACGAGCATAACCTGCGCGGCTCGACGCTGCGCTATGCCGTCGAGGCGGTGAAGCGCGGCTATGCGTTCCTCGTCCAGAACGAGCGCGGCCGCTATTTCTCCGAAGGCACCTACGAGATCCTGGGGAAGCCGCAGACCGACGGCTATGACGCGCTTAGCTGGATCGCCAAACAGCCCTGGTCCAACGGCAAGGTCGGCACGCTCGGCTGCTCCTCCTCGGCCGAATGGCAGCTCGCATTGGCCGCGCAGAACCATCCGGCGCATGCGGCGATGGTGCCGATGGCGTCCGGCGCCGGCATCGGCAAGGTCGGCCGCTTCCAGGAACAGGGCAACTGGTACACCGGCGGCGTGCCGCGCAACCTGTTCTTCGTGTGGCTCTACGGCGTCGACAACCCGCTGCGCGCGCAGCTGCCCGCCAACCTCGACCCCAAGGTACGCGCGCGCATCGCGGGCTACAACGATCTCGACGCGACCAAGCCCAAGGTCGATTGGGTCCAGCAGATTCAGCACCTGCCGGTCGACGAGATGCTGTCCGATCTGGGCGAACCGCCGGCGACGTTCGAGAAGCTCATCCACCGCACGCCGGCCGACCCGGCATGGCGCGAGGGAGGGCTGTACCACGACGATATGGGCTGGGGCGTGCCCGCTTTGTGGTTCGACAGCTGGTACGACGTGTCGATCGGGCCGAACCTGGAGCTGTTCAACCACGCCCGCCAGACCAAGGGCGATCCGGAAGCGGCGGCGAACCAATATGTCGTCGTCGGCCCCAACCCGCACTGCCAGTTCGCCAAGCTCGGCCCGGACATGGTGGTCGGCGAGCGGCAGATGGGCGACACCAGCTTCGATGTCGACGGCACGATCTTCGGGTGGTTCGACCGCTGGCTGAAGGGCGACCGCAGCGGCTTCCCGGCCTCCACCCCGCACGTCCAATATTACACGATGGGCGCCAACAAGTGGCAGAAGGGCGCGCAGTGGCCGCCGCGCGAGGCGCAGCCGGTACGCATGTACCTCACCAGCAACGGCCATGCGAACAGCCTTTACGGCGACGGCAAGCTGTCGCTGACTGCGCCGGCGGCCGGAACGCCGGCGGACGGCTATCGCTACGACCCGATGAACCCGGTGCAGACGATCGGCGGGGGCGACTGCTGCAACGGCGGGCTGGTGCAGCCCGGCGCCTATGATCAGCGCGAGATCGAGGCCCGCGCGGACGTGCTGGTCTACACCAGCGACGTGCTCACCGAGCCGATGGAGGTGACCGGCTTCGTCGACGCGGTGCTCAAGGTCTCGTCCTCCGCCAAGGACACCGACTTTGCGGTCAAGCTGGTCGACGTGGCGCCGGACGGCACCGCCTACATCCTGGGCGATACCATCCTGCGCGCGCGCTATCGCGACGGCTACGACAATCCGGTGATGATGGCGCCGGGGCAGGTCTACACGATCAAGCCGACGCCGATGACGACCAGCAACACCTTCCTGCCCGGCCATCGCATCCGGGTGGAGGTGACCTCGTCCAACTTCCCCAAGTTCGTCCGCAACCTCAACACCGGTGGGCCGAACGAGAGCGAGAAGGTGGGTGTCGTCGCCGACAATCGCATCCATCACGATGCGGCGGCACTCTCCTACATCGAGCTGCCGGTGGTGAAGTGAGCGGCTGGACGCTGGGGATCATCGGCGGCTCCGGACTGTACGGGGTCGCCGGGGTGGAGGACGGGCGGTGGGAGACGGTGGAGACGCCGTGGGGCCCACCGTCCGACGCCTGCTACGTCGAGCGGATGGGGCATGTGCGGGTCGTGTTCCTGCCCCGCCACGGCCGCGGGCACCGCATCCCGCCGTCCGACCTCAACGCGCGCGCGAACATCGACGCGCTCAAGCGGCTGGGCGTCACCGACGTACTGGCGATCTCGTCGGTCGGATCGCTGATCGAGGATCGGCCGCCGGGCAGCTTCACCGTGGTCGACCAGTTCATCGACCGCACGCGTGGGCGGCCGTCGAGCTTCTTCGGGCCGGGGCTGGTGGCGCATGTGTCGATGGCCGACCCGGTGTGTCCGCGGCTGTCGGCGCTTGCCGTGGACGCCGCGCGTGCGGCGGGGGCCGACGTGTCGCCGACCGGCACCTATTTGGCGATGGAGGGGCCGCAGTTCTCGACCCGTGCGGAGAGCCGGCTCTACCGCAGTTGGGGCTGCGACGTCATCGGCATGACGGCGATGCCGGAAGCCAAGCTCGCGCGCGAGGCGGAGCTTCCCTACGCGCTGGTCGGCATGGTCACCGACTATGACTGCTGGCGCGAAGGGGAGGCGGTGGACACGGCGGAGATCGTCGCGCAGCTCGGCGCCAACGCGGAAAAGGCGCGGGCGCTGGTGCAGCATCTGGTGGCGGCGCTGCCGGAGGCGCGGCCGGCGTCGCCGATCGACACCTGCCTCGACACCGCGCTGCTGACGGCGCCCGGCACGCGCGATCCGGCGCTGCTCGCGCGGCTGGATGCGGTGGCGGGGCGGGTGCTGGGGTAGCGGCGTTTCCTCCCGAGCAACCGTCATGCCAGCGCAGGCTGGCATCTCGTGCCGCAGGGGCGCCCTACGCGGCCCGAGACCCCAGCCTTCGCTGGGGTGACGGAGGAACTGGCGGGCGACGGACCGCAGCGCCTTAAAAGCGCTTGCTCAAGAAGAACCGCCGGCTGCCGCGGGGGTGGTCCTCCAGCGTGCCGAAGACGGTGAAGCCCAGCTTTTCGTAGAAGCCGCGCGCCTGAAAGGCGAAGGTGTCCAGCCAGATCCCGCAGCAGCCGCGCGCCTGCGCGACGCGCTCCGCCTCCGCCATCAGGGCCGCGCCGAAACCGTGGCCGCGTAGCGAATCGGGTATCGCGAGATATTCGACAAACAGCCAGTCGTAGCCGCTGCGTCCCCACAACCCGCCGACCGGTTGCCCGTTCGAGTCGCGCAGCAGGATCGCGAGCGGCTGCGTGTGGGCGGGGCCGGCCATGCGCTCGTTATAGTCCCGCAGCGGGGCGATCACGGCTTCGCGATCTTCGGGGGTGGGGGCGTCGACGGTGTCGAGACGGATGGTCATGCGGCGCTTGTAGTGGCGCGCACCGGCGGCTGGAAGCGGGGCCGGGCGGGCTGCGCCAACGAGAAGAATGGCACAGCCAGCGCGTGTCAGCTCGCGGAACAGCTTCTGCCCACTCGATGCCCTCTTTTCGTCATGCCAGCGCAGGCTGACATCTCGTGCGGCAGGCACGGCACAGGCGTCGCGCATGCGGCCCGAGACCCCAGCTTGCGCTGGGGTGACGGCTGGCGACTAGGGGCAGCTCGCAGATCCTCAGGGCCGAAGGGCTCCGGTGGGGGAGAGCGCCCTGCAGCGCTCGATCCCCCACACTGCAGTTCCGCCGTTGCCGGTCCTACCGGCTGGCTCCGCTCCCACGAATTATGTTCTCGCGACGGCCTGCAGCGACGCCGCGCATATCAGAACGCCGGACAAAAAAAAGGGCCGACCCGAAGGTCGGCCTTGGAAGGTTTAGGAGAGGATGCCTGAAAGGCACGAGCTTTGTGCGCCGCAGCACGGCTTTACGCAATTGCGAAGTTCACCGTACACAGATGCAGTTTTTGCAACGGTGGCGTGCGTGTAATTTCCGCAGGGTTGCCGGGGGATTAGGCATGCTGCCGCTATCTCGCGAAAAACATGCCTGAAAAACAGGCAAAAAGAAGGGGCGCGGGAAGCTGCTTCCCACGCCCCTCCTGAACCCTGCCCTACGATCAGGCGGCGAGCTTGCGCAGCACGTAGTGGAGGATGCCGCCGTTGAGGAAATATTCCAGCTCGTTGACGGTATCGATCCGGCAGCGGGTCTGGAACGTCTCGGTGGTGCCGTCGGCGCGGACCATCTTCACCTCGACGTCCTGACGGGGACGCATCCCGGCGACGTTCTGGACGGTGAAGGTCTCGTCGCCCTTCAGTTCGAGCGACTGGCGGGTGACGCCCTCGGCGAACTGCAGCGGCAGCACGCCCATGCCGACCAGGTTCGAACGGTGGATCCGCTCGAAGCTCTCGGCGATCACCGCGCGGACGCCGAGCAGGTTGGTCCCCTTGGCCGCCCAGTCGCGCGACGATCCGGTGCCGTATTCCTTGCCTGCGACGACCACCAGCGGGGTGCCGTCCGCCTTGTGACGCATCGCTGCGTCGTAGATCGGCATCACCTCGCCCTCATACTGGGTCATGCCGCCTTCGACGCCCGGCACCATCTCGTTCTTGATGCGGATGTTGGCGAAGGTGCCGCGAACCATGACTTCGTCGTTGCCGCGGCGCGCGCCGTAGCTGTTGAAGTCCTTGCGCGCGACCTGGTGCTCCTGGAGGAACGTGCCCGCCGGGCTGTCCGCCTTGATCGAGCCGGCCGGCGAGATGTGGTCGGTGGTGATCGAGTCGCCCAGCACCGCCAGCGGCTTCGCCTCGATGATGTCGGCGACGGGTGCCGGCGTCATCGTCATGCCCTGGAAGTAGGGCGGGTTGTGGATGTAGGTCGAGCTGGCCGGCCAGCTGTAGGTGTCCGACCCCTCGACAGAGATCGCGCTCCAATGCTCGTCGCCGGCATAGACGTTGCCGTAGCGCGCACGGAACATCTCGTCGTCGATGTTGGCGGCCATCAGGTCGGCGACTTCCTGGTTGGTCGGCCAGATGTCCTTGAGGAACACGTCCTGTCCGTCGGAGCCCTGGCCGATCGGGGTCTCCATCAGATCCTCGGTGACGGTGCCCTTGAGCGCATAGGCGACCACCAGCGGCGGCGAGGCGAGGAAGTTTGCGCGTACGTCGGCCGACACGCGGCCTTCGAAGTTGCGGTTGCCCGACAGGACCGAGGCGGCGACGATGTCGTTGCCGTTGATCGCCTGGCTGATCGGCGCCGCGAGCGGACCCGAGTTGCCGATGCAGGTGGTGCAGCCATAGCCGACGAGGTTGAAGCCGATGGCGTCGAGGTCCTCGGTCAGGCCGGCCTTGTTGAGATAGTCGGTGACCACTTGGCTACCCGGCGCCAGCGAGGTCTTGACCCACGGCTTGGGCTTCAGGCCCTTGGCGCGCGCCTTGCGGGCGACGAGGCCGGCGGCGACCAGCACCGACGGGTTGGAGGTGTTGGTGCAGCTGGTGATCGCCGCGATCACCACGTCGCCGTCGCCGATGTCATGGCCGCGCTCCTCGACCGCGACGCGCTCGGGCGCTTCCTTCTTGTAGAGCTTGACGAGGTCGCCGTTGAACACCTCGTCCACCTTGGTCAGGCTGACGCGGTCCTGCGGGCGCTTCGGGCCGGCGAGGCTCGGCACGACGGTGCCCATGTCGAGCTCCAGCGTGTCGGTGAAGATCGGGTCGGCGGCGTCATCCTCGCGCCAGAAGCCGTTGGCCTTGGCATAGGCCTCGACCAGCTGGATCGTCTCTTCCGGACGCGCGGTGAGGCGCATGTAGTCGATCGTCTTGCCGTCGATCGGAAAGAAGCCGCAGGTCGCGCCATATTCCGGCGCCATGTTGGCGATGGTCGCGCGGTCGGCGAGCGTCATCGTCGACAGGCCCGGGCCGTAGAACTCGACGAAGCGGCCGACGACGCCCTTGGCGCGGAGCATCTGGGTGACGGTGAGCACCAGGTCGGTGGCGGTGATGCCTTCCTTGAGCTTGCCGATCAGCTTGAAGCCGACGACTTCCGGGATCAGCATCGACACCGGCTGGCCGAGCATCGCGGCTTCCGCCTCGATGCCGCCGACGCCCCAGCCCAGCACGCCCAGGCCATTGACCATCGTCGTGTGGCTGTCGGTGCCGACCAGCGTGTCCGGATAGGCGATCGTCGCGCCGTCGGTCGCTTCCGACGACCACACCGCCTGGGCGACATATTCCAGGTTCACCTGATGGCAAATGCCGGTGCCCGGCGGCACCACCTGGAAGTTGTCGAGCGCCTTGGAACCCCACTTGAGGAACTCGTAGCGCTCCATGTTGCGCTGGTACTCGAGCTCAACGTTCTGCTCGAACGCCTTGGGCGTGCCGAACTCGTCGACCATCACCGAGTGGTCGATGACGAGGTGGACGGGGACCTGCGGGTTGATCTTGGCCGCGTCGCCGCCGAGCTTGGTGATCGCGTCGCGCATCGCGGCGAGGTCGACCACGCAGGGCACGCCGGTGAAGTCCTGCATCAGCACGCGCGCCGGGCGGTACTGGATCTCGCGGTCGGAGCGCGCGTCCTTCTGCCAGTCGACGATCGCCTGCGCATCGGCCTGGGTGACGGTGGTACCGTCCTCGAAGCGCAGCATGTTCTCCAGCAGCACCTTCATCGAGAAGGGCAGGCGGCTGACGTCGCCGAGCTTCGCCGCAGCCTTGGCGAGGCTGTAGTAGCTGTAGGTCTTGCTGCCGACCGTGAGCGTGTCACGGGTGCCGAGCGTGTCCTGGCCGATGGCGGTCATGTGGAGCCTTGTCCTTCCCAATCTGCGCGGCGCGGACGGGGAGGCGGGAAAGGTCCCGCTCGGGCGCGCCGCCGTCGAAGCAAATGCGAGTTTCGCGCGGGCTTTAGCAAGGGGGTGCGGCCGGGGAAAGGGTGGCTTCGCACCTGCGAAAGGATCGCAAAAAGACGCGCTTCGGAACCCTGGGGCCGGTTCGCCGCTTGAGAGGCAACCTATGTTCAGGAGCGCCTTGCCCATGCCGACCGCGTCCTCCCTCGTCTGGCCCGAACGGCTGTGGATCGTCCGGCACGGCGAAAGCGCGGGCAACGTCGCGCGCGACGCCGCGCACGCCGCCGGCGCGGCGCGAATCGCGCTGGACGCGCGCGACATAGACGTGCCGCTGTCGGACCGAGGCGAAGAGCAGGCACGCGCGCTCGGCCGCTGGTTCGCCCGAGGTGAGGCACACGGCCGTCCCGAGGTGATGCTCGCCTCGCCCTACGTCCGTGCGATGACCACCGCGCAGCTGTTCCGCGACTCGGGCGGCACCGCCGACCCGGACGAGCCGATCTGCCCCGACGAGCGGCTGCGCGAGAAGGAGTTCGGCATCCTCGACGGCCTGACCACCAGCGGGATCGTCACGCTCCAGCCCGACCAGGCCGAGTTTCGCCGGCTACTCGGCAAATTCTATCACCGGCCACCCGGCGGGGAGAGCTGGTGCGACGTGATCTTCCGCCTGCGCTCGCTGCTCGACACGGTCGGGCTGCACTATGGCGGCCGGCGGGTGATGATCGTCGCCCACCAGGTGGTGGTGCTGTGCCTGCGCTACGTGATCGAGCGGATGAGCGAGGCCGAGATCCTGGAGATCGACCGTCAGGGCGACGTCGCCAACTGCTCGGTCACCGAATATCGTTTCGATCCGTCGCGCGGTCGCGACGGGGGGCTGGCGCTAGTCCGCTACAACGAGACCGCTCCGGTCGAGGACAGCGCGGTCGCGGTGACCGCCGAGCCCGACCGGAGCACGGGCGTCCGCGGATGAGCGCGGCCGCGCCGGAGCCGACGCCGATCGACAGCGCCTGGCTGGCGGCGAACCCGCTGCCGGTCCACGGCGACGGCACCACCAAGAACAGCCGCGGGCGGGTGCTCGCGGTCGGCGGCTCGCGGCGGGTGCCGGGCGGGCTGCTGCTCACCGGCGAGGCGGCGCTGCGCGTCGGCGCGGGCAAGCTGATGCTCGCGACGATTGCCTCGGCTGCACCGCTGCTCGGCATCGCCATGCCCGAGGCGGGGGTGACCGCGCTCGCCGAGGACGAGGCCGGCGAACTGGCGGACGAGGCCGGGCCGCTGCTCGACGCGACGCGCAGCTGCGACACGATGGTGGTCGGCCCGGCGATGGTGTCGCCCGAGGGCGCGGTCCGACTGGTCGAGCGGCTCCTCGCCGATCCGCCGACGGACGCCGCGCTGGTGCTCGACGCCGCCGCCGTCGCCTGCGCCGGGCCCCTGTGCGAGCGGCTGCGCGCGACTTTCGGGGGCCGGCTGATCCTGACGCCGCATCTCGGCGAGATGGCGGCGCTGTGCGGCTGCGACGAGGACGCGATCGAAGCGGACCCCGCCGGGACCGCGCGTCGCACCGCGCAACGGTTCGGGGCGGTGCTGGTGCTCAAGCGTACCGAAACGCTGATCGCCGCGCCCGATGGCAGGACGCTGCTGCGCTATCCGGGCGGGGGCGTCGGCATGGCGACCGGCGGCTCGGGCGACGTGCTGGCCGGCGCGATCGCCGGACTGGTGTCGCGCGGCACCGATCCGCTGCGGGCGGCCGGCTGGGGCGTGTGGCTGCACGGTGAGGCGGGGCGGGCGCTCGCGACCTGCGTCGGGCCGATCGGCTTCCTGGGCCGCGAACTCCTGCCGCAACTTCCGCGGCTGCTGCCCCGCTAGGTCTCGCGAAGGCGACCCGCACGCTTTGTCGCGCGGGCAATTCCGTTCGGCGCGGAGTTGGGCTATCGCGCGGCCCCATGAACCGCCCCGCGCTCTCGATCGTGATCCCCTGCTACAACGAAGAGGCGTGCCTGGAGGCACTCCATGCGCGCGTCTCGGCCGCGGCGCATTCGGCGGTAGGGCCGGACCACGAGATCGTGTTGGTCAACGACGGCTCGCGCGACGGGAGCTGGCCCGAGATGCAGCGCATCGCCGCCGCCGATCCGCGCGTCGTGGCGATCAACCTGTCGCGCAACCACGGCCACCAGCTCGCGCTGACCGCCGGGCTCGACCTGTGCGCGGGCGCGCAGATCCTGATCCTCGACGCCGACCTGCAGGACCCGCCCGAACTGCTGACCGAGATGCGCGCGACGATGGTGCGCGAGGGCGCCGACGTCGTCTACGCCGTGCGGCGCAAGCGAGAGGGCGAGTCGGTGTTCAAGAAGATCACCGCCGCGATCTTCTACCGCGTGCTCGACCGGGTGACCGACACGCCGATCCCGCTCGACACCGGCGACTTCCGGCTGATGAGCCGGCGGGCGCTCGACGCCTTCCTGTCGCTGCCCGAACAGGCGCGCTTCATCCGCGGCATGGTCGCCTGGATCGGCTTCCGCCAGGTGCCGTTCCTCTACGACCGCGCCGAGCGGCACGCCGGCGAGAGCAAATACCCGCTCGCCAAGATGATCCGCTTCGCGCTCGACGCAATGACCGGATTTTCTACCGCGCCGCTGCGGCTCGCCAGCCACATGGGACTGGTGCTGACCGGCGCCTCGGTGCTGCTGATGGCCTATATCGCGATCGGCTGGGCGATGGGGACTGCGGTGCAGGGCTGGACCTCCACCATGCTGGTGGTGGTGTTCCTGGGCGCGGTGCAGATGTTCGTGCTCGGCATGATCGGCGAGTATCTCGGCCGGCTTTACGTCGAGTCGAAGCGTCGGCCGCTTTATCTGGTCGCGGACGTCGCGGGACCGGTGCAGGGCCGTGCCGCACTCGGCTATCGCGCCGAGGAGCCGGGCGAGGTCGCCTATGCTCCGCGGGTAAGCGACCCGGCGGCGTGACCCGCCGGCCGGTCAGTCCGGCCGCGACACCAGGGTGATCAGCGACAGCCCCGGCGGCAGCGGCATGCGGCCGACCAGATGGCGCTCGAGCGCGAAGATCTTTTCGAAGGCGAGGTTGAGCGGCTTGGCCGGCGGCGAATCGTCGCTGTCGTCTTTGCCGGTCAGCTTGCCGGCCACCCGCGCGGCGAGCGCGGCGGGGAACAGCAGCGAATTGAAGTAGCGCAGGCCGTTATGGGTGAGCCCGGCGTCCGAGATTGCTTTCGCCAGCGTCGCCTTGGAATAGCGGCGGTGGTGGTGGTTGACGACGTCGTGCGCGCTCCACATCCACTGGTGCGCAGGCACCGTCACCAGGATCTTGCCGCCGGGCTTCAGCCGCCGCGCCATGCCGGCGAGCGCGCCTACGTCGTCGGCGATATGCTCCACCACGTCGAGCACCGCGATCAGATCGTAGCTGGCGTCGGGGACGCCTGGCAGATCGGGAAGCGGCGCGTCGCCGACCGGCTTGCCCAGCCGGTCGCTGGCGATCCCGCGCGCGGCCTCGTCGATCTCGATCGCGTCGACCTGTCCGAAGGCGGCGAGCATCGGCAGGTTGTGGCCGGTGCCGCAGCCGATCTCCAGGATGCGCGCGTCCTTCGGCAGCCCGGCATAGCGGCCGATATAGTCGGCGAGGATGTCGCGGCGGGCGCGGTACCACCAGTGGGTGGAGTCGTGCGCGGCCATGCGGTCGTAGATGATGCGATCCATGTCAGCCGAAGACCCATTGGCGGTTGAGGGCGAAGGTAGCGATCGGCGTCACCACGACGACCGGAATCAGCGGCAGCCAGTTCGGTCCGCCGAGCAGGCCGGTGATCGCCCAGGTGAACGCCGCGTTGAGCAGCAGTCCGAACCCCTGGACCACCAGAAATTTGAGGTGCTGGCGCCCGCTTGCGTCGCGGGTGCCGTGGCCGCGGAAGCTCCAGCCGCTGTGCAGGAAGAAGCCGCAGATCACGGCCACCAGAAACGCCGGGGGCACCGCCGCCACCGCCCAGCCGTCGGGCAAAACGTAAGCGAGCGGCAGATAGATCGCCGAGTAGACGACCGTCGAGATTCCGCCGGCGATGCCGAAGCGGATCAGCTGGCCGAGCAGGCCGCTCGTCCGCATCGTCTCGACTCGCCTGAGGATGATGTCCACGCCCTTCTCGCCCTTGCCCTTTGTGCGGTCGTCAGTAGAGCCGACGCAGAGCGCGCGGTATCGTGCCTGCCGGGGTGAGGGAAGCGGTTTTGAAGTACGGAGCGATCCTCCTCGGCCTCGCGAAGAGGCTCGACCGGCATTGGCTGCAGTGCACGCTGCTGGTCTGGGCGGCGATCCTCGGCTTCTACCTGTGGCAGCGTTCGGCCCAGATCCACTGGCTGGTGCTCAACGACACCGACGACAACATGCGGCTGATGCAGGTGCGCGGGCTGCTCGCCGGGCAGGGCTGGTACGACCTGCGCCAGTACCGGCTCAACCCGCCCGGGGGGCTCGACATCCACTGGTCGCGGCTGGTCGATCTGCCGATCGCCGCGCTGATCCTGATCCTCAAGCCGTTCACCGGCACGCCGCTCGCCGAGCGGCTGGCGTGCGGCATCGCGCCGCTGCTGCCGCTTGGGGTGGCGCTGGTGGCCCTCGCGGCGACGGTGCGGCGGCTGGTCGCGCCGATGGCCTGGCCGCTCGCGATCCTGTTCCTGTTCGGCTGCTCGGCGACGCTGCCGATGTTCATGCCGATGCGCATCGACCATCACGGCTGGCAGCTCGCCTGCCTGAGCCTCACGGTTGCCGGCCTGGCCGATCCGCGCAAGGGCCGCGGCGGCGCGCTCGTCGGGCTTTCGAGCGCGGTGTCGCTGACGATCGGGCTCGAACTGCTGCCCTATTGCGCGATGGCGGGCGGGCTCGTCGCACTCCGCTGGGTGTGGGACCGGGCGGAGGCGCGACGGCTCGCGCTCTATGGCGCCACGCTCGCCGGCGGCAGCGGGTTGGGCTTCGTGGTCTTCGCCTCGGACGCCAACTACGCGATGCGTTGCGACGCGCTGACGCCGGTCTGGCTGACGGTGACTGTCGCGGGCGGCGCGGCGCTGTTCGCGCTATCGCGGCTGCGGCTGGAGAGCCGGGTGGCGCGGCTCGCCGCCGGCGCGGCGGTCGGCGCCGCGATCGCCGGCGGCTTCGCGCTGCGCTTTCCGCAGTGCCTCTCGCGGCCGGAAGGCGTGTCGCAGGAGCTTGCCGACCTGTGGCTCAACAACGTCCGCGAGGCCAAGCCGATCTACAAGCATCCGCTGCGGCTGGCGGTGCCGATCGCGATCGTGCCGGTGCTCGGGCTGATCGGCGCGGGCATCGCCTGCTGGCGGGCGCGGCGCGATGCCGAACGGTTCGCCGGCTGGCTGCCGATCGCGTTGTTCACCGCCTTCGCCGGCGCGATGCTGCTGTGGCAGGTACGCGCGGGACCGGCCGCGCAGATGCTGGGGATCGTGGGAGAGGTCGCGCTCGCGTGGCTGATCCTGTCCTGGTTCGTCGCGCAGCGCTCCACGGCGATCCGGGTTGCGGGTGCGACGCTGGTGGTCGTGCTGGTGCTTTGCGGATTGTTCGCGACCACGCTGATCCAGTACTTCCGCTTCGATCCGCCCAACGCCCGGGTGCTTGCGGTCAACCGGGCGACGGCGCGCTGCATGAGCGTGTCGGCATTGGCGCAGCTCGACCGGTTTCCGGCGGCGACGATGTTCACCCACGTCGACCTGGGGCCGCGGCTGATCGTCGCGACCCATCACGATGGCATCACCGGTCCCTATCATCGCAACGAGCGGCCGATCCTGGACGTGCATCACGCCTTCCAAGGCAGCGCCGCGGCGTTCCGCCCGATCGCCGCGCGCTACGGCGCTACCTACCTGCTGACCTGCCCGAACGTGGCCGAGACGACGCTCTACCGCTCGCGGGCGCCCGGCGGCTTCTACTCGCAGCTCGCCAAGGGCAGGGTGCCGGCATGGCTGGAGCCGGTGGCGCTGCCTAAGGGCTCGCCGTTCCGGCTGTGGCGGATCCGCTACGCGGCGGGGAAGTAGCGCCGCTGCGCTTGCGGCGGGCAGTATTCGGGACCCTGGGCTCCCGCCTGCGCCGGAGCACGAAGAGGGCGGGGCCTCAGTCCGGAAGGAAGCGGCGCACCACGTCGCGCGCCAGCCGCGCGGGGCGGCGCGTGTCGGAATCGAGCGAGCACCAGGTGCTCTGCACCTCGACGAGCACTTCCTCGCCGCGCTTGATCAGCGTCGAGAAGAACGCACGCGCGCCCTCGACCCGCTCGGCGACGACCGTCGCGATGATCGGATCGTCCAGGAAGGCGGGGCGGCGGTAGGTGATCTCGTGCTTGAGCGCGACCCACAGGTGCCGCGCGACCGCTTCGGCCGGCGCGACCTTCTCCCAATAGGCGACCACCGCTTCCTGCACCCACGACAGGTACACCGCGTTGTTCACATGGCCCATGTGGTCGATGTCGGCGGGTGCCACGGCGAGCGGGTGCTGGTGCATGGGGCGTGCGTGCGCCCTGCTGACAGGCGTGTCAATTGCTTTGGGTGTATGCGTCCACGCGCTCCGCCGCATTTACCACGTCCGCCGCACGCAAGGCGGCGAGCAGCCGCATCAGATGCGCGGCGTCGCGCACCTCCAGGTCGATGGTGTTGGTGTGGAAGGTGGTGTCGCGGTTGTCGAGCCGCAGCCCGAGGATGTTGGCCTTGTGCGTGCCGATGATGCTCGCGATCGCGCCGAGCGCGCCGGGCTCGTTCTTGAGCGTGACGGCGATGCGGGCGGTGCCCGCCTCGGCGCCGTCGCCCCAGGCCACGTCGATCCAGTCGGCATCGTCCTGATCGGCGAGCGCGGGGCAGCTGATCGCATGCACCTCGATGCCGCCGGCGGGCGTGCGCAGCCCGACGATGCGGTCGCCCGGCACCGGGCGGCAGTCGTCGGCCAGGTCGAAGGCGACGCCCGGCGTCAGCCCGTCGATCACGATCGGCGCGCGCTGGCCGAGCAGCTGCTTGGCGCGGGCGCCCGCCGCGGTGCCGGGCATCAGCGCTTCGATCACCGCCTCGTCGTCGAGCTTGCCCTTGGCGATCGCATCGCGCAGCGCGTTCTCGTCGGACAGGCCGAGCCGCTTGAGGGCGTCGTCGATCGCGTCCTCGCTCAGCGCCACCGGCAGCCGGGCGACGATGTCGTCGTAAAGCTTGGCGCCCAGCGCCAGCGTCTCCTCGCGCTCCTTGTGGCGAAGGTGACGGCGGATCGCGGCCTGTGCCTTGCCGGTGGCGGCGAAGTTGAGCCAGTTCGGCTGCGGCGCCTGCGCCTTCGAACGGAGGATCTGGACCTGGTCGCCATTGCGCAGCGACGTGCGCAGCGGCACCACCCGCCCGTTCACCTTGGCACCTACCGCCTGGTCGCCCAGATCGGTATGCACGGCATAGGCGAAGTCGATCGGCGTTGCGCCCTTGGGAAGCTGGTACAGCTCGCCCTTGGGGGTGAAGGCGAAGATGCGATCCTGGTACATCGCCATCCGCGTATGCTCGAGCAGCTCCTCGGGGCTCTCGGCATTGTCCAGGATCTCGACCAAGTCGCGGATCCAGGTGACCTGGGTGTCGGGCCGCACCGCATTCTGCTTGTAGGCCCAGTGCGCCGCCAGGCCGAACTCGGCCTGGGCGTGCATCTCTCGGGTGCGGATCTGGATCTCGATGCGCATGTTCTCGGCGTGGATCACGCTGGTGTGCAGCGATCGATAGCCGTTGCGCTTGGGGGTCGAGATATAGTCCTTGAACCGCCCCGGCACCATCGGCCAGCGGCGGTGGAGAACGCCGAGCGCGCGGTAGCATTCCTCCTCGGTCTCCACGATCGCGCGGAACGCCATGATGTCGGTCAGCTGCTCCATGCTGACGTGGCGCTCCGACATCTTGCGCCAGATCGAATAGGGGTGCTTCTCGCGGCCCGAGACCTCCGCCTCGATGCCGCTGCGCTCCAGCAGCTGCTTGAGCCCGGTGGCGATGCTCTCGATTCGCTCGCTGCCGCCGGTTTGAAGCTGTTCCAGCCGCAGCATGATCGACTCGTAGGCTTCCGGCTCGATCTGCTGGAAGGCGAGCGTCTGCATCTCGTTCATGAATTCGTACATGCCGATCCGCTCGGCGAGCGGGGCATAGATATCCATCGTCTCGCGCGCGATCCGCCGCCGCTTGTCCGGCTTGGCGATGTGGTGCAGCGTGCGCATGTTGTGCAGCCGGTCGGCGAGCTTGACCAGCAGGACGCGGATGTCGTCGGACATCGCCAGCAGGAACTTGCGCAGGTTCTCCGCGGCGCGCTGGTTCTCGGTCTGCGCCTCGATCTTCGACAGCTTGGTGACGCCGTCGACCATGCGCGCCACCGAGGTGCCGAACTTGGCCTCGATCTCCTCCGGGGTGGCGACGGTGTCTTCGATCGTGTCGTGGAGGATCGCGGTGGCGATCGTCTCGTCGTCGAGGTGGAGGTCGGTGAGGATGCCGGCCACCTCGATCGGGTGGCTGAAATAGGGATCGCCCGACGCCCGCTTCTGGCTGCCGTGGGCATGCATCGAAAAGACATAGGCGCGGTTCAGCAACGCCTCGTCGGCCTCCGGGTCGTAGCCTTTGACCCGCTCCACCAGTTCATATTGTCGCAGCACGTCGGGTATTTGGGGCGGCGAGCCGCTGCTTTGCAACGAAATTCTCCTGCGCGGCATAGGGATATGGTCACGGAGAAGGAGGGTGATGCGGCGCAGCATCACCGGTGTCGGCGGCGGCTTGCCGAAAGCATGCGCGGGTTGCCCGTCCGCATGCTATGCCGGCCGCATGATCGCACGCGGCCTGCTGCTCGCCACCGCCGTCACGGCGGCGCTCCCCGCCTTCGCGCAGGAGGGCGACGATACGCGGCGATGGCGGATCGGACTGGGGCCGCAGCTGGTGCCGAGCTACCCGGGCGCGGACCGGACGAGCGTTCGGCCGCTGATCGACATCGATCGGGTGCGCGGCGATGCGCCGTTCGCGTTCGAGGCACCCGACGAGAGCGCGGGCTTTCCGCTGCTGCGGGACGATCGCTTCTCGTTCGGCCCCGCGGTCGGCTTCGAAGGGCGGCGTCGAAGCCGGGACGCCGGCGGTGTGGGACGGGTCGGGCGCACCGTCGAGCTGGGCGGCTTCGTCCAGGTGCAGCCGATCGAGCCGCTGCGGCTGCGCGCCGAGCTTCGCCAGGGAATCGGCGGGCACGAGGGCCTCGTTGCCAACCTGGGTGCCGACTATCTGCTGCGCGATGCCGATCGCTGGCTGTTCTCGGCCGGCCCGCGGGTGACGCTGGCCAACCGCCGCTATCATCGCGCCTATTTCGGGGTGACGCCCGACGGCGCGGCGCGATCGGGGCTGCCGGTGTACGATGTCGACGGCGGCGTGCAGGCGGTGGGCGGCACCGTCGGCCTCCTGCGCCAGTTCTCCCCGCGCTGGGGCATGTTCGGCTATGCCAAGTACGATCGGCTGACCGGCGACGCCGCGCGGTCGCCGATCGTGCGCAGCTTCGGCGACCGCAATCAGCTCTCGGCCGGCATCGCGTTG
Organism: Sphingomonas mangrovi; assembly: GCF_047975845.1. NCBI lineage: Bacteria > Pseudomonadati > Pseudomonadota > Alphaproteobacteria > Sphingomonadales > Sphingomonadaceae > Sphingomonas > Sphingomonas mangrovi. Next base: position 23,987 of record NZ_JBIUCZ010000014.1, read on the forward strand.
ACCTACAGTTTCACGACCGGGCGGCGCTGACCGGCGCGGTACCCGCGCGCGGCCAGCGCCGCCCGCTTCAGGCGACCCGGCCGGGGGTGTTGACGCCCATCGACTGGAGATAGCGCTTCACGTTGCGCGCCGCCTGGCGCAGCCGCTGCTCGTTCTCCACCATCGCGATGCGAACATAGCCTTCGCCGTTCTCGCCGTAGCCGACGCCCGGTGCCACCGCGACCTTGGCGTGGGTGAGCAACTGCTTGGAGAACTCCAGGCTGCCGAGATGCGCCAGCGCCGGCGGCAGCGGCGCCCAGGCGAACATTGACGCAGGCGGGGAGGGGATGTCCCAGCCGGCACGCGCGAAGCTCTCCACCATCACGTCGCGACGCTTGTGATACAGCTGGCGGTTGGTCTCGACGATGTCCTGCGGCCCGTTGAGTGCCGCACAGGCCGCCGCCTGGATCGGGGTGAACGCTCCATAATCGAGGTAGGACTTCACCCGCGTCATCGCCGCGATCAGCTGCTTGTTGCCGACCGCGAAGCCGATCCGCCAGCCCGCCATCGAATAGGTCTTCGACAGCGAGGTGAACTCGATCGCGACATCCTTGGCGCCCTTCACCTGCAGGATCGAGGGCGTCGGCTTGCCGTCGAAATAGAGCTCCGAATAGGCGAGGTCGGAGAGGATCCAGACCTGGTTCTCCTTCGCCCAGGCGACCAGCCGCTCGTAGAAGGCGAGGTCGACCGCCTCCGCCGTCGGGTTGGACGGATAGTTGACCACCAGGATGCTCGGGCGCGGAACGGTGAAGTTCATCGCCCGCTCGAGGCTCTCGAAATAGGCCTCGTCCGGCGTGGTCGGCACCGCGCGGATCGTCGCGCCGGCGATGATGAAGCCGAAGGTGTGGATCGGATAGCTGGGGTTGGGGGCGAGCACCACGTCGCCCGGCGCGGTGATCGCGGTGGCGAGGCTGGCGAGCCCCTCCTTCGACCCCATCGTCACCACGACTTCGGTGTCGGGGTCGATGTCGACGCCGAAGCGGCGGCCGTAGTAATTCGCCTGCGCGCGGCGCAGCCCGGGAATGCCCTTGGACGCCGAATAGCCGTGGGCGTCGGGCTTGCGCGCGACTTCGCACAGCTTGTCGATGACGTGCGGCGGCGGCGGCAGGTCGGGGTTGCCCATGCCCAGGTCGATGATGTCCTCACCGCCCGCGCGCGCCGCCGCTCGCATCGCGTTCACTTCGGCGATGACATAGGGCGGCAGGCGCTTGATGCGGTAGAATTCCTCGGACATCGGTCCCTCGTTGCTGGATGGAGCGTTCTTCTACGCGATTTCGCAGGCACACGGGAAACAAAGTTCGCGCCCAGGCGGCATCCGTCGCAAGAAAATCATCGCGACCGCGAACTGACGGCGGCGGCGGATCGCGCTATAGCCGGGGACCAACCGGAGAAAGAGCCATGGCCGACGACGCCGCCCCCAAGCCCCCGGAAACGCCGGCGATCCCCTCGCTGGCCGATCTCCAGCACTGGACCGCGGTGTTCGGCCGCGCGCAGCAGATGCTGATGGAGCACGGCTTCGCGATGCCCGCCACCCCGGCGGCCACGGACACGCCGGCCGCGCCGCTGCCCGGCTGGGCCGACCCGGTCGCGATCGCCCAGGCCGGCACCGAGTTCTGGAGCGACACGCTCAAGCTTTGGCAGCGCTTCCTAGATCCCGCGCACGCCGAACCCTATGTCGAGCCCGAGGCGCAGGCGCGCGACCGCCGGTTCAAGGCGCCGCAGTGGCACGAACAGCCGCTGTTCGACTTCATCCGCCAAAGCTACTTCCTTGCCGCCGACCATCTGATGAAGGGCGTCGAGACGATTGAGGGGGTGGACGAGCGCCAGAAGGAACGGCTGCGCTTCCTGGCGCGCGGCTTCGTCGATGCGATGAGCCCGACCAACTTCCCCGTCACGAACCCGCTGGTGATCGAGCGCATCGTCGAAACCCGCGGCGAGAACCTGCTGAAGGGTATGCAGAACCTGCTCGCCGACCTGTCGCGCGGGCAGATGACGCACAGCGACACCAGCGCGTTCGAGATCGGGCGCAACATCGCCACCACCCCCGGCAAGGTCATCAAGCGCACCGAACTCTACGAACTGATCCACTACGAACCGACGACGGAGAAGCTGCTCGCCACGCCGCTGCTGATCTTTCCGCCGTGGATCAACCGCTTCTACATCCTCGATCTGACCGCGGAGAAAAGCCTGATTCGCTGGGCCGTGGAGCAGGGGCTGTCGGTGTTCGTCGTCTCGTGGCGCTCGGCCGACGCGAGCATGAAGGACGTGCGCTGGGACGATTACGTTCTGCGCGGGCAGATCGATGCGATCGACACCGTGCGTGCCCTGCTCGACGTGCCGGCGGTGCACGCGGTCGGCTATTGCGTGGCGGGCACCACGCTCGCGGCGACGCTGGCGCTGCTCGCCGCGCGGGGCGAGGCGGAGAAGGTGGCGAGCGCGACCTTCTTCACCGCGCAGGTCGACTTCTCGCAGGCGGGCGAGCTGTCGCTGTTCGTCGACGACGACCAGCTGGAGCTGATCCGCTCGGTATCGGCCGAGGGGTTCCTCGACGGGCGGTTCATGGCTGCGACGTTCAACCTGCTGCGCGGGCGCGAACTGATCTGGAACTACGTCACCGCCAACTATCTGCTGGGCGAGGACGCGCCGCCGTTCGACCTGCTGCACTGGAATGCCGACGTCACCAACCTGCCGGCGGCATGGCACCTGAGCTACCTGACCGACCTCTACCGCGACAACCGGCTGGTCCAGCCCGGATCGATCACCATCGACGACACGCCGCTCGACCTGTCGGTGGTGAAGACCCCCGCCTATATCCAGGCGGGGCGCGAGGATCATATCGCGCCGGCCGAGAGCGTGTGGCGGATCACCCATCATTTCGCCGGCCCGCTGCGCTTCGTGCTGGCGGGCTCCGGCCACATCGCCGGGGTGGTGAACCCGCCTTCGGCGGGCAAATACCAATATTGGCTCAACGAAGCGCCGGGCGTGGCGACGCTCGCCGACTTCGTGGCGGGCGCGCGCGAAGTGAAGGGCAGCTGGTGGCCGGACTGGGTCGAATGGCTGCGCAGCATAGACGGCCGCGAGGTGGCAGCGGCCGGCGCGTGGGTTCCCGGCGAGGGCGATCTGCCGGCGCTGGGCGCGGCACCCGGCGAATATGTCCTGAAACGATGAAGGCTTAGGGCTAACCAACACCTATGCTGCACCGCACAATTACATTTGCGTTGCGGATCGAAGTCGCGTATTTGTTGCGCCGCAGCAGCATCCCGTAGGAGGCCGTTCACATGGCAGGCAAGGAACCCAAAGCACCGGCTGCGAAGCCCAGCGCTCGCAAGGCTCCGGTCCGTCGTACGAAGCCGGTCGTGTCCCCGCCGTCTGTTGCCGCCGTGGCCGAAAAGAAGCCCGTCCAGGTTCCCTTCGCGGCGCCCGCCGCGGAGCCTGTCGAACGGCTCGTGGCGCCGGTGGAAGCGCAGTTGGAAACCGTCGTCGACCAGACAGCCGACACCGCGGAGGCGATCGTAGAGACCGCCCGCGCGACCGTCGGGGAAACCAGCGGGGCCGCCGCACCGGCCGCTCCCGCGCCAGAGGAACCCACCATGATCCACACCAACGATGCCACCGCAACCGTCTCCAACGATGCCGCGGCGACCGCGCAGAACCTGTTCGGCGACATGAACGCCCGCACCAAGGCTGCCGTCGAGAAGAGCAGCAAGACGGTCGAGGAACTGACCGACCTCGCCAAGGGGAACGTCGAGGCGCTGGTCGAGGCCGGCCGCATCGCCGCCAAGGGCTTCGAGTCGATGGGCCAGGACGCCGCCGACTTCGGCCGCCGCAACTTCGAGAACGCCACCGCGACGATGAAGACGCTCGCCGCGGTGAAGTCGCCGACCGAGTTCTTCAAGCTGCAGTCGGACTTCTTCCGCAACTCGTTCGATTCGCTGGTCGCCGAGACCTCGAAGAACACCGAGGCGTTCCTCAAGCTGGCGAACGACGCCGCGCAGCCGCTGTCGAACCGCGTCGCGATCGCGACCGACAAGCTGAAGGCCGTCGCCGCCTGAACCGGGCACGCCACCCGCTCGCCGGAGCGGGAAGGGTAGAAGAAGGGCGTCCGCGGGTGCGGGCGCCCTTTCTCGTTTCGGACGCCTCCGGCTGCGTCGAACGACAGGCGGCGAGGGCGGGAAAAGCGTCGCAACGCCGTCCCCGGCCTTGCCCTCGCACCCGGCGATGCCATATTTGGCATTCGTGATGATCGATGCTTTCCCCCTCCGTCCCCGCCTCGCAGAGGGCGGCGAGCACGACGACGATTCCGGCTCACAGTCGGGCGTCGCCACCCGGACCCGCACGCGCACCAAGAAGCCGACGCCCTATCGCGTGCTGATGCTCAACGACGACTACACTCCGATGGAGTTCGTCGTGCTGGTGCTTCAGCGCTTCTTCCGCATGAACATGGAGGAGGCGACGCGGGTCATGCTCCATGTCCACCAGAAGGGCGTCGGGGTGTGCGGCACGTTCAGCTACGAAGTCGCCGAGACGAAGGTCGGGCAGGTGATGGACTTCGCCCGCCAGAACCAGCACCCGCTGCAGTGCACGCTCGAAAAGGCGTGATCGCGCGCTGACCTCTCTTGCTCCTGCTCAGGCAGGAGCCCAGGGTCCCGAGCACCGCGCCCGGTTGTTCTGCTTGGCCCTGGGTTCCCGCTTCCGCGGGAACACGGGTGGAGCCACAATCGGCCCGCTTGCGCAGGCGCTGCAACTAGCTAAAGCCGCGGCATGGACCGTATCCTCATCCGCGGCGGCAATCGCCTCAAGGGCCGCATCGCCATCTCGGGCGCGAAGAACGCCGCGCTGACCCTGCTCCCTTGCGCGCTGCTGACCGAGGAGCCGCTGACGCTGCGCAACCTGCCGCGGCTCGCCGACGTTGACAGCTTCGGTCACCTGCTGAACCAGTTCGGCGTCTCGACCACCATCGAAGGCGCGCATCCCAGCGACTTCGGCCGGGTGATGACGATGCGCGGCCAGCGGCTGACCTCGACCGTCGCGCCCTATGACATCGTCCGCAAGATGCGCGCGTCGATCCTCGTACTCGGCCCGCTGGTCGCCCGCGCGGGCGAGGCGACGGTGTCGCTGCCGGGCGGCTGCGCGATCGGCAATCGCCCGATCGACCTGCACTTGAAGGCGCTCGAGGCGCTGGGTGCGGAGATCGAACTGGCGGCGGGCTATGTGAAGGCGAGCGCGCCCAACGGGCGCCTGGCCGGCGGCCGCGTGACCTTCCCGATCGTGTCGGTCGGCGCGACCGAGAACGCGCTGATGGCGGCGGTGCTCGCCTCCGGCCCGTCGGTGATCGAGAATGCCGCGCGCGAGCCCGAGATCGTCGACCTGTGCCGCTGCCTGGTGGCGATGGGCGCGCACATCGACGGCATCGGCACCGAGCGACTGGAGATCGAAGGCGTCGATCGCCTGCACGGCGCCACCTATTCGGTAATGCCCGACCGCATCGAGGCAGGAAGCTATGCCTGCGCCGCGGCGATCACCGGTGGCGCGGTCGAGCTGGCGGGGATCGCCGCCGACGACATGCGCGCGACGATCGACGCGCTGGTCGAGGCGGGGGTGACCGTCGAGGAGCGCCGCAACGCGCTGTTCGTTGAGGCAACCGGGCCGATCGGCCCGCTGACGCTCTCGACCGCGCCCTTCCCGGGCTTCGCAACCGACATGCAGGCGCAGTTCATGGCGATGCTGACGAAGGCGGACGGTGCCAGCGTGCTGACTGAGACGATCTTCGAGAACCGCTACATGCACGTGCCCGAGCTGGCGCGGATGGGCGCCGACATCCAGGTGCGCGGCCGCGTCGCGGTGGTGCGCGGCGTCGACAAGCTGGTGGGCGCGCCGGTGATGGCGACCGACCTGCGCGCGTCGATGAGCCTGATCATCGCCGGCCTCGCCGCCGAGGGCGAGACCTCGGTCAGCCGCATCTATCACCTCGATCGCGGCTACGAGCGGCTGGAAGAGAAGCTTCAGGCGGTCGGCGCCGACATCGAGCGCGTCGGCGGGGAGTAGGGCGAGGGGGTGTTCCCCTTCGCACCGTCATCCTGACGGAAGTCAGGGTCCATTGCCCTACCGGCAGGGAGCGCAAGCGGAGCGTGTCTGGATGCTGACTTCCGTCAGCATGACGAGCAAGGGGGGGGGCGGCGTTACGTCCCCCTTACACCGTCCGCTCGCCCATGCCGCAGTCGGCGGCTCCGGACAGCTCGATCTGCAGCGTGGCGTGGCCGATGCCGAAGTCGTGGGTCAGCCGCTGCTGGGCGTTCGCCAGGAAAGCGTCGCCCGGATGGCCGTCCGGCATCACCAGATGCGCGGTGAGCGCGGTCTCGGTGGTGCTCATCGGCCAGATGTGGAGGTCGTGCAGTCGCGCGACGCCGGGCAGATCCTCCAGCATTGCCGCGACCTTGTCCGGATCGATCCCCGGCGGCACCGCCTGGAGCGCCAGCACCGTCGATTCGCGCAGCAATCCCCAGGTGCTCCACAGGATCACCGCCACCACCAGCAGGCTGACGGCCGGGTCGATCCACGGCGCGCCGCTCCACAGATAGAGCGCGCCGGCGATCACCACGCCGGCCGAAACCGCGGCGTCGGCGGCCATGTGGAGGAAGGCGCCGCGCACGTTGACGTCGCCCTTGCGCCCGCGGGCGAACAGCAGCGCGGTTCCCAGATTGACGACGATGCCGATGCCGGCGACCAGCATCACCGGCCCGCCCGCGATCGGCTGCGGATCGGACAGGCGGCGGAACGCCTCCAGCGCGATCGCGCCGACCGCCACCAGCAGCACCAGCGCGTTGAACAGCGCCGCGAGGATCGACGAGCCGCGCAGGCCATAGGTGAAGCGCTTCGAGGTCGGCCGCTTGGCCAGTTCCGCGCCGCCCCAGGCGATCAGCAGCCCCAGCACGTCGGAGAGATTGTGTCCCGCATCGGCGAGCAGCGCGACCGAGTTGGTCAGCAGCCCGGCGCCGCCTTCGATGCCCACGAACAGCAGATTCGCCGCCGTGCCGATCGCAAAGGCGCGGCCGAAGTCGGCCGGCGCGTGGCTGTGGCCGGCGTGGCCGTGGTGCGCGTGATCATGTGCCATCCGTGCCTGCGTAGCGGGCCCGGGGGAGGTGATGCTAGCACCTATGCATATCCCGCCACCCGTTCGTGCCGAGTAGAGGCCGAGCAGCGCCGGAGGCGTGGGTCGAGGGCTCGTATCGAGGTACGGTTTCGCGCGCCAACCCTCCCTCGATACGCCGTCTCGATACGCGCCTTACGGTGCTACTCGACGGCTACTCGGGATGAACGGGGGAGTGGCGGGGTCGCAAACGTCGGCTCAGGCGCTGCCCTTGCGACCGATGCGCTCCACGCGGGCGACGACATCGTTGCGCACCGCGGGGCTGACGAATTTGGCGATGTCGCCGCCGTAGAGCGCGATTTCCTTGACCAGCCGGCTGGCGATCGGCTGGAGCGAGACGTCGGCCATCAGGAACACCGTCTCGACCCGCGGATTGATCTGCTGGTTCATGCCGGCCATCTGATATTCGTATTCGAAGTCCGCGACGGCGCGCAGGCCGCGGACGATCACGCTGGCGCGCTCGCGCTCGGCGAAGTCCATCAGCAGCGAATCGAAGCTCACCACCGCGATGTCGCCGCCGATCTCGGCGACCTCGCGCTCGACCATCGCCAGGCGCTCGGGAAGCGAGAACATCGGCGACTTGGACGGATTGGTGGTGACGCCGATCACCAGCCGGTCGACCAGCTTGGCGCCGCGGCGGATGATGTCCATGTGCCCGCGCGTGACGGGATCGAAGGTGCCGGGATAGACGCCGATACGCATGCTCACCGGTCGCGCTCCAGCACGTAGCGGGCGATATCGCGCAGCAGGTCGGCCTCTGGCCCGAAGCCGTGGAGATGCGCCACCGCCTGGTCGATCAGCATCCGCGCCTGTTCGCGCGCGCGCTCCTGGCCGAGCAGCGAGACGAAGGTCTCCTTGCCGGCGTCGCCGTCCTTGCGCAGCGCCTTGCCGACCGCCGCTTCGTCGCCCTCAACGTCGAGCAGATCGTCGGCGATCTGGAAGGCGAGGCCCAGGTCGTGGGCGTAGCCGCGCAAGCCGGTGCGGCCCTCCACCGGCAGCCGCCCGAGGATCGCGCCGGCTTCCACCGCGCAGGCGATCAGCGCGCCGGTCTTGAGCGCCTGGAGCCGGGTGACGGTGGCGAGATCGAAGCGGGTGCCCTCCGCCTCCAGGTCCATCGCCTGGCCGCCCGCCATGCCAGCCGGGCCGGCGGCGCGGGCGAGGTCCGCGATCAGCTCGACGCGGACGTGCGGATCGGGGTGGGTGTCGGGATCGGCGAGCAGTTCGAACGCGAGCGCGTGGAGCGAATCGCCCGCCAGGATCGCGGTCGCCTCGTCGAACGCCTTGTGCACCGTCGGCTTGCCGCGACGCAGGTCGTCGTCGTCCATCGCCGGCAGGTCGTCGTGGATCAGGCTGTAGACGTGGATGCATTCGAGCGCGGTGGCGACGCGTGCCGCGGCGCTGCGGTCGACCGCGAACAGCTGTGCGGTGGCGAACACCAGCAGCGGCCGCAGCCGCTTGCCGCCGCCGATCGCGGCATGGCGCATCGCCTGATAGAGCGGCGCACGCGCGTCGTCGGGGACGGGCAGCAGCCAGTCGAACTGGCGGTCGATCTCCTCGCCCACCTCGCGCAGGGCGGCGTGGAGCGGCAGCGACGTTTCCACGCGCGTCACGTCAGCCTGCGGCAAAGTTCGTGGTGCCGGTCGGGCGGCCGTCGGCGCCGAGGCGGATCGCCTCGATCCGCTCCTGCGCCGCGTCGAGCCGGGCGGCGCAATGCTGACGCAGCTTGTCGCCCCGCTCGTAAAGCTGGATCGCCTTGTCGAGCTCCTCGTCGCCCGTCTCCAGGCGACCGACGATCTGCTCCAGCTCCTTGAGCGCCTGCTCGAAGCTGAGCGCGGCGACATCCTGTTCTTCTGCCATGCGCGAGCTATGCGGCAGGTGCGGCTGGCGCGCAACCGCCGGACCGATCGCGCGCCTCCCGCGTTGGACCGGCAAAGCGAAACCTCTGGGAAGTCCCGCATGTTCACCAGCATCAACCCCGCGACCGGCGAGACCGTCGCCACCTATCCCGAGCTGACCGACGCCGAGGTGGAGAAGAAGGTCGCCGCCGCCCACGCCGCTTTCCGGCAATGGCGCACGACCGACCTGGCGACGCGCACCGCGCTGCTCTCCGCCATCGCCGACCGGTTCGAGGCCGACAAGCAGCGGCTCGCCGAGATCGCGACCCGCGAGATGGGCAAGACGCTCAAGTCCGCGGTGGCCGAGGTCGAGAAATGCGTCGCGGGCTTCCGCTACTATGCCGAGCATGGCGCGAAGTTCCTCGATCCGGTCGAGGTGCCGATGGCGAAGGGCTCGGGCACCGCGCGCTGGCTGCCGACCGGCGTCGTGCTGGCGATCATGCCGTGGAACTTCCCCTATTGGCAGGTGGTCCGCTTCCTCGCGCCGTGCATCCTGGCGGGCAACGTCGGGCTCCTCAAGCACGCCTCGCTCACCCAGGGCTGCGCGCAGGCGATCGAGGAGATGGTGACGGCGGCGGGCGCGCCCGAGGGGGTATTCGCCAACCTCGCGATCCCATCGAGCCGGGTCGCGCCGCTGATCGACGACGCGCGCATCGTCGCCGTGACGCTGACCGGCAGCGAGGGTGCCGGGATCAAGGTCGCCGAGGCGGCGGGGCGCGCGCTCAAGAAGGTCGTGCTCGAACTCGGCGGGTCGGACCCGTTCATCGTCATGCCGTCGGCCGACCTGGACGCGGCGGCCAAGGCGGCGGTGACCGCGCGCATCCAGAACGCCGGCCAGTCGTGCATCTGCGGCAAGCGGATGATCGTCCACACCGACGTGTATGACGCGTTCCTCGACAAGTTCGTCGCGGGGATGAAGGCAGCCAAGGTCGCCGATCCGATGGCGGACGACACGGTGATGGGGCCGCTCTCCAGCGAGGACCAGCGCGACACCGTGCTCGATCAGGTCGCGACCGCGCAGGAGAAGGGCGCACGGCTGCTGTTCGGTGCGGAGAAGATCGATCGGCCGGGCGCCTGGATGACTCCGGGCGTGCTGGTCGACGTGCCGCTCGACGATCCGGTGGCGCAGGAGGAGCTGTTCGGCCCGGTGGCGATGGTGTTCCGCGCCGACGACCTCGACACGGCGATCCGCATCGCCAACGACGTGCCGTTCGGGCTCGGCTCCAGCGTCTGGACGACCGATCCGGCCGAGCGCGAACGCTTCGCGCGCGACATCGAGGCGGGGATGACCGCCGTCAACCAGATGCTCGCATCGGTGCCGGAGGCGCCGTTCGGCGGCGTCAAGCGCTCCGGCCACGGCCGCGAGCTCGGCCCCTGGGGACTGCACGAGTTCATGAACCTGAAGGCGGTGCTCGACGCGCCGGACGCGACGGCGAAGGACGCCGGCAGCGCCGCGGGCGATTGACTGGGTGCCGTGCCCCTGCGCAGGCAGGGGCCCAGAGCCAAGCAGCGTGGCGCTTGCGACCCTGGGCTCCTGCCTGCGCAGGAGCACGGGGAGCGGCTAGCGCGTCGGCGCACTCGTCCAGCCGCCGCCCATCGCCTGGTACACCGCGACCAGCGCGGTCAGCTGGTCGGTGCGCGCCTGGGCGAGCGTCAGCTGGGCGTTGAACAGGCTGCGCTGGGCGTCGAGCTGTTCGAGATAGGGGCTGTAGCCGGCGCGGTAGCGGTTGGTGGCGTGGCGCAGCGTCTCGGCCAGCGCGACGCGCTGCGCCTCCAGCCGGCGCTGCTGTTCGCCGAGCCGGTCCACTGCGGCGAGGGCATCCTCCACCTCGCGGAAGGCGACGAGGACGGTGCGCTGATAGGCGAAGGCCGCCTGGTCGCGCCGCGCCGCCGACGCCTCGACCCCGCCGCGCAGCCGCCCGCCCTGGAAGATCGGCGCGAGCACGCTGGCGCCGACCGACCAGATGCCGATCGGATTGGCGAGCGCGCTCGACAGTACCTCGCCGGTCGACGCGGCGAGGTTGAGCGAGGGCAGGAACGCGGCACGCGAGGCGGCGAGCGTCGCGTCGGAGGCGGCGAGCGTCCGCTCCGCCTGGGCGATGTCGGGACGGCGGCGCAGCAGCTCCGACGGCAGCGTCGCGGGGATCGCCGGCGCCTGCAGCTGCGCCAACGTCGCGCCGCGCTCGATCGCGCGCGGCGGCTCGCCGATCAGCACCGCCAGCGCGTCCTCCTGGCGCCTTGCAGCGAGTTCCAGCGCAGGCAGCGTCTGCGCCACGCCTTGATACTCCGCCTCGGCCTGGCGCAATTCGAGCTGGGAGGTGTAGCCCACCTCGGCACGGTCGCGGGCGATGCGCAGCGCCTCGCCGCGCGACGCGATCGTGTCGCGGACGATGGCGATGCGCGCGTCGAGCCCGCGCAGCGTGAGATAGCCCGAGGCGGTGGCGGCGGCGACGCTGAGGCGCGCGGCATCGGCAGCGGCGGCGCTCGCCTCCGCCGACAGCCGCGCCGCCGCGATCTGATCGGCGAGGCGGCCGAACAGGTCCACCTCGTAGGACGCCTGGAACACCGGTTGCGCCGAGGTGCCCTCCGCTGCCTGGCCGAAGGCGTTGACGCTGCGCGATTCGGTGACGCCGCCGCCGGCGCTGAGCGTGGGGAAGCGGACGGCGCGGGCGATCGTCTCCTGCGCGCGCGCCTCGCGCACTCGGGCTGCGGCGATCGCGACGTCGCTGTTGTGCGCCAGCGCCGCCTCGACCAGCCGGGTGAGCGCCGGATCGCCGAACCGTTCCCACCAGCGCGCGTCGAGCGTCGCGTCGGCCAGTAGCTGCGTCCGCCATGCCGCCGGCGGCGTGACCGCGGCGCCGGCGGGGGGCGGGGTGTCGGGGGCGGTACAGCCGGCGGCGAGTGCGAGCGCCGCCAGCGCGACCGGTGCGCGCGTCATCGGCCGGCCGCGGGGGCGGGGCCGCCGCGGGTGTCGACGCGTGCCTCGACCGACATGCCGGGCCGCAGCCGTGCGAACAGCGGGTCGTTGCGGTCGATCGCGATCCGCACCGGGATGCGCTGGGCGACCTTGACGAAGTTGCCGGTGGCGTTGTCCGACCGGATGACGGCGAACTCGTTGGCGGCGGCCGGCGCGATCCGCTCGACCCGGCCGCGCAGCTCGGCGCGATCGAGCGCGTCGACGCGGATTGTTGCGGGCTGGCCGGGTGCCATGCGGGCGGTCTGCGCTTCCTTGAAGTTGGCGGTGACCCACACGGTCGGCGGCACCAGGAACACCAGCTGGGTGCCGGCGGTGACGTACTGGCCCAGCCGCACGCCGACCTCGCCCAGCCGTCCGTCCTGCGGCGCGAGAATGACGGTGTTGGCGAGGTCGATTTCGGCCAGCTTGAGCGCGGCGCGCGCGCCTTCGACGCTGGCCTCCAATCCGCCGCGGCCGACGCCGACCGAGCGCAGCTGTTCCTGTGCGACGCTGCGCTGCGCCTCCGCTTGGTGCACCGCCGCCTCGGCCTGCCGCAGCGTCGCGAGCGTCTGGTCGCGCTCGCGCAACGACACCGATCCTTCGGCGACCAGCTCGGCGACGCGGCGCATGTCGGCCTGGGCGCGGGCGAGCTGGGCACGGGCGCTCTCTACCGCCGCCGCCTGGCCGCCGAGCGAGGCTTCGCTCGACCGCCGGCTCTGCGTCGCATTGGCGAGCGTCGCTTGCTGCGCGGCAAGCTGCGCGCGGGCCTGCTCGACCCGCTGGCGATAGATGCGGTCGTCGATCCGCGCGAGCACCTGGCCCTTCTTCACCACCTCGAAATCGCGGACCGCCACCTCGGTGACATAGCCGTTGACCTGCGGCGCGATGACCGTGGTCTGGCCGCGGACATTGGCGTTGTCGGTCTCCTGAATAGCGCTGGTGAAGGGCGGCAGCCCCCAGGCGTAGAGCGCGAGCAGCACCCCCGCGCCCAGCATCGCGACGAAGGCGATCGTCGCACGCAGGCTGCCGCGGGGCGGCGCCCAGCCGCGGGAAGGGGGAGTTGCGGGGTCGGCGGCGGCGGCGGTCGGCTCGGAAGCGACCTCGATCGGGTCCTGGAGGCGTTCGCGGGGGTCGGGGGATCGGGGGTCGGTCATGTCGCCTGTCGCATGCGTTGCACTGCTGCCATGTCCTCGGCAAGCGGGTTGATGCCGCGCGCCTTGAGGTAGAGCCAGCGGCTGCCCAGCCAGACGGTGAGCACCGCCGACAGGACCGCCACCAGCAGGAACACGTCGTTGTAGGCGAGGATGTTCGCCTCCCGCGTGACCTGCTGCGCGAGGAGGCCGGCGCCCTGCGCCTGCTGCCGCACCGGATCGCCGATCGCCTGTGCATAGGCGCCGCCGAGCTGACGGATGCGCGCCGCCACCTGCGGATCGGCGAGCGTCAGGCTTTGCATCAGCTGGGAGGCGTGGAACTTCTCGCGCACGATCTGGAAGCTGCCCAGGAATGCCGATCCGACCAGCCCGCCCATCGTCTGCGAGATGCCGAACACCGCCGAGAAGCTGATGATGTGGCTGGGGCCGCGGGCGAGCGCGCGGAACACGCCGATCATGATCATCGGTCCCAGGAAGAACAGTGCGGCGAAGGCGATCAGCGCCTGGCTGAGGTAGAGGTTGGCGGGGCGGGTGAGGTTGTCGGCGTGCGAATCCATCCACGCGCCGAGGCCGATCAGCGCGACCGAGATCACCACCGGCAGGATCAGCTCCTTCGGGTTCAGCGTCGCCAGACTCACACAGATGCCGGCGATCGAGGCGAGCACCACGACTAGGTTGAGCGTCACCAGCTGGTCGTTGCCCATTCCCACCACGCTCAGCAGTCCGACCGAGCCGAAGCTCTGCTCGGACAGCAGGATGCGCAGCGACGCGGCGACGATCGCGAAGCGGACGATGTTGCGGTTGCGCATCCAGCGGGTGTTGAGCAGCGGATTGGCGCGATGGTGCTCGATGAGGAGGGCGATGCCGATCAGAGGGATCGCGGCGGCGACGGCATAGCCCAGCCAGTGGGTCGACCACCATTGAATGCGCCCCTGCACCAGCACCGCGCACAGCAGCGCCATGCCCGGCGCGAACAGCCCGAAGGTGAGGAAGTCGATCCGCTCGAACGCCTGGATGCGCTCGCTGGGCGGCAGCCGCAGCAGCCCGACGCTGGCGAGCGCTGCGAGCGTCAGCCCCAACTCGAAGAAGAACAGGTTCTGGATGTGCCCGTCGGCGAGCAGCAGCGGCGAGATCACGCGGGCGAGCGGCAGCGCCACGCTCGACGATCCGAAGCCGATGATCATCCCCGACAGCCGCATCGACGCCGGCAGCGACTGCATGATGTACATGAAGGACAGGGTGGTGAGCGCGCTTCCGACCAGCCCGGCCGCGCCGCGCACGGCCAGCTGGGTGGCGAAGTCGTGGACGAACAGCTGGAAGAGGTTGAGGCACAGGAACGCGCTCAGGAACACGCGAGTGAAGCGCTGCAACCCGAACTGCTGGCGGAACTTGATCAGCAGCATGCCCATGCAGACGCTGGTCATCGCGTTGATCGCGGTCAGCCAGCCGCCCTCCACGGGCGTCAGCCCCAGCGAGCCCTGAATCTGCGGCAGGTTGGCGATCAGCAGCCCGTTGTTGAGCCCGCCGGTCAGCCCCAGCAGCGTGCCGACCGCGAAATAGCCGATGCGGCGCCCGAGCGGGTGCTCGGGCGTTGCAGGCGAGCCCGGCAGCAGCGGCCGCTCGTGCGGCTTGAATTCATATGCGGTGGAGACGGTGCGACTCCGGTGGGGAAAAGCTGGCAAGTTCAACTGTCTGCTCGCCTAGCCCTTTCCCACCGGAGAGGAAACCGGCGGTGCGCGATCCCGGGTGCGGGAACCTTGCGGTCGTTTACGCGTCGCAAGGTTAGCGCGGCAGATACCATCGATCGGGATGGACACCGCTATTTCGCAGGAGAGTGATATGGCCGAACAGACCCAGGAAAACGCACCCCGCGACCCCTCGACCAAGGCAGGCGCTTCGACTGGCGGCGACGGCCAGTCCGCCGCAGGCCCGTCCGGCGCAGGCCAGTCCGATACAGGCATGTTCGGCGCCGGCACGGCCGGCGCGACCGCCGGGATGACCGATGGAATGCGCGCCGCGACCGAGCGCATGCGCGCCGCCGGCGGGCAGATGGCCGATCAGGGCGGCGAGCTCGGTCTCAAGATGCTTGATCAGGCGGAGGCGAACACCCGCGAGGCGTTCCGGGTGATGCGCGAGGCCGCCAAGGCCAAGGACGTGAGCGAAGTGATGCGACTGCAGAGCGACTATCTGCGCGAGCAGGGCAACCGCTCGATGGCGCAGGCACGCGAGATCGGCGAGTTGATCGCCAGCTTCGGCCGCTCGACCATCGGCCAGATGACCGGACGGTCGTAACCGACCCGGCCAGAAGAGTGCGGGCGCCGCGGGGATGCTGACCCTGCGGCGCCCGTCCGCTCGCCCGCGGTGCGTGCAACCGTCTCCGTCTGCGGCTAGGAACCGGTGCGAACGACGGAGACCGCAATGTTGAGACGAAGCTTGTTGGCCGCGCTGGCGCTGGTGGGCCTCGCCGGGGTGACCGGCGCCGTGCCGGCCGCAGCGGAAGGCCGGCCGCCGCTGGTGCTCGCCGCCGCGAGCTTGCAGGAATCGATGAACGCCGCCGCCGATGCCTGGGCGAAGCACGGCCACCCGCGGCCGGTGCTGTCGTTCGCCGCCAGCTCGGCGCTCGCGCGTCAGGCCGCTTCGGGTGCGCCGGCGGACCTGTTCGTCTCGGCCGACCTCGACTGGATGGACGACGTGCAGCGGCGCGGGCTGGTGGTGCCGGGGACGCGCACCGAGCTGCTCGGCAACCGGCTGGTGCTGATCGCCCCCGCCGGCAGCAAGACCCGTGTGGCGGTGCGCCCCGGCGTCGACCTGCGGCGTGCGCTTGGGCCGAACGGCCGACTGGCGATGGCCAACCCCGATGCGGTGCCCGCGGGCAAATATGGCAAGGCCGCGCTCGAGAAGCTCGGCGGCTGGACGACGGTCGCGCCGCTGGTGGTGCGCGGCGAGAGCGTGCGTGCGGCGCTCGCGCTGGTCGAACGCGGCGCGGCGCCGCTCGGCATCGTCTACGCGACCGACGCGCGTGCCTCGGCCAAGGTGCGGATCGCCGGCGTCTTCCCGGCGGGCAGCCATCCCTCGATCGTCTATCCCGCGGCGCGACTGAAGAACGGCACCAGCACCGACGCCGAGCCGTTCCGCCGCTTCCTCAACAGCCGAGAGGGCAAGGCGATTTTCGCGCGCTTCGGCTTCACGACCCGCTGACGGTGCAGCTCTCGCCCGAGGAATGGACGGTCGTCTGGCTGTCGCTGCGCGTCGGCGGCGTCGCGGTGGCGGGAGCGCTGCCGGTCGCCTTCGCGCTCGCCTGGCTGCTCGCGCGCGGGCGGTTTCCGGGGCGCGTGCTGCTCGACGGGCTGGTCCATCTGCCGCTGGTGCTGCCGCCGGTGGTGACCGGCTGGCTGCTGCTGCTCGCCTTCGCGCCCGCGGGGCCGGTCGGCGAATGGATCGAGCGCTGGACCGGTTCCACCGTGCTGTTTCGCTGGACCGGTGCCGCGATCGCCGCCGGGGTGATGGCGCTGCCGCTGATGGTGCGCGCGATGCGGCTGTCGATCGAGGCGGTCGACCGCCGGCTGGAGTCCGCAGCGCGAACGCTGGGGGCAGGGCGCGCGCGGGTGTTCGCGACGATCACGCTGCCGCTGAGCCTGCCCGGCATCCTCGCCGGGGCGGTGCTGGGCTTCGCGCGGGCGCTGGGCGAGTTCGGCGCGACGATCACCTTCGTCTCCAACGTGCCCGGCGAGACGCAGACGCTGCCGCTGGCGATCTACGACGCGCTGCAGGTGCCGGGTCGCGAGGCGGCGGTGGTGCGGCTGGCGCTGGTTTCGGTCGCGCTGGCCCTGGGGGCGCTGGTGGTGTCGGAAGTGCTGACCCGGCGCTCGGGCCGGAGGCTGCATGTCCTTTGACGTCGACGTCGCGCTGCGTCGCGGCGAGCGCAGCTTTGCCTGCCGGATCGCGCCTGCGGCGGGGCTCACGGTGCTGTTCGGCCCCTCGGGCGCGGGCAAGACGACGGTGCTCAACATGGTCGCCGGGCTGGTGCGGCCGGACCGCGGGCATGTCCGTGTGCGCGACCGCACGCTGTTCGACGCCGCCGCCGGGGTCGATGTGGCGGTGGCGCGGCGCCAGGCCGGCTATGTCTTCCAGGGGCCGCGGCTGTTCCCGCACCTGCGCGTCGCCACCAACCTGCGTTATGGCGCGCGCCGTGCCGCGCGGGAAGGCGCGCTGATTGGCTACGACGAGGCGGTGGCGCTGCTCGAACTCGCGCCGCTGCTCAATCGCTGGCCACGCACGCTGTCGGGCGGCGAGGCGCGGCGCGTGGCGATCGGCCGGGCGCTGCTGTCGGGTGCGCGCTTCCTGCTGCTCGACGAGCCGATGTCGTCGCTCGACCGCGACCGGCGGGAAGAAGTGATGCGCACGATCGAGCGGCTGCGCGACGAACTCGGCCTGCCGATGCTGATGGTGACCCACGACCCCGCCGAGGTCGAGCGCCTCGCCGCCACGGTCGTCGCGATGTAAATTGATTGAGCGGTAGTTCCCCGGCGCAGGCCGGGGCCCAGGTGGGAAGGCCGCCGTGGTTACCCCATCTG
The DNA here is from genome assembly GCF_047975845.1 of Sphingomonas mangrovi. Taxonomy (NCBI): domain Bacteria; kingdom Pseudomonadati; phylum Pseudomonadota; class Alphaproteobacteria; order Sphingomonadales; family Sphingomonadaceae; genus Sphingomonas; species Sphingomonas mangrovi. The sequence continues at coordinate 41,749 of NZ_JBIUCZ010000014.1, forward strand.
GCATCACCGCAACTGGGCCCCGGCCTCCGCCGGGGCACGGCCGGTGTTTTGCTCACTCCCTAGACTAGCCGCGGTAGCGCAGTCCGACCCACAGCGTGCGGGGCGAGGCCCGCTCGACCACGTCGGCGCCGCTGATCCCGGTTTCGACCCGCTCGTCGAACAGGTTCTCGCCGCGAAGCTCGACCGAGAAGCCCGCCGTCACCGGCGCGGCGAAGAAGGCGTCGACCGTCGTCGCGGGCGCCAGCGCCTCGTCGTTGGCGTCGTCCTCGAACTGGCGCGCGGCGTGGCGCAGCGTCAGCCCTGCGCCCCAATCGCCGCGGCGCCAGTCGACCGTCGCCGACACCAGGTCGCGCGGTGTCTGCGCCGGCCGCAGCCCGTCGAGTGCCGCCGCGCTGCCCGACGCCTCGACGCGCGGGTCGGTGTGCGACCAGGACACGCGCGCACCGATCGGCCCCGGGCGGTAGGATGCATCGAGTTCGAACCCCTTGGACTCGATCGCGTCGAGGTTGCGGCGGACGCGATAGACGCCGGCCGCCGACACGAAGCCGACACCGGGAAAGGTGCCGGGGCCGCGCCCTTCGGTGACGTTGGCGATCGCGTCCTCCAGCCGGTTCCAGAAGACGGTGCCCGAGATCTCCATCCCCGGCAGCGGCGTGAGGCTGAACCCACCCTCCGCGCCGGTCAGCCGCTCCGGCGAAAGCTCCGGGTTGGCGGCGGTCGCATCGGGGCCGACGCGATAAGGGCGGTAGAGCTCGTTGAGCGTCGGCAGGCGCCAGCCGCGGTAGGCGGCGGCGCGCAGCGCCAGCGCGTGGTTCGCCTGCCAGGCGATGCCCGCGCGGCCGGTCGCTTCCGACCCGTCGCGATCGGCGAAGCGGGTGTCGGTAAGCGCCGCGCCGCCGGCGAGCGGGCGCTCCTCCAGTTGCCCATCTTCGATCCGCCACCAGTCGATGCGGCCGCCGAGCGAGAGGGTGATCGCGCTCAAGGCGGCGGAGCCGTCCGCGAACAGGCCGGTCGTCTGGGTGCGTCCGCCGGTCTCACGCCGGCGCGTGGGGCTGCCGGCGACGAAGGTGTAGCGCTCCTGCGTGCGTCCTTCGAGCGCGCGGACGTCGCCACCCAGACGCAGCGACAGCCCGGTGCCGAGCGGCGGGGCCACTTCGAACCGGGCGCCGACACCGGTGGCGGGCACGTTGTACTGGTCGAGCGACTGGTTGGCGGTGCTGCGGGTGGCGTCGACGCTGGCGAAGCTGCTCGCGAACGCGCGCGTCTGGACATAGCCGAGCGCCGACCAGCCCCAGCGGCCGCGCCCGACCAGCCGGACGCTCGCGTCGGCGCCCTCGCTGCGGTTGTCGGTGAAGGCGGTCCCGCGCTGGCGCCGGTCGGTGAAGGCGCTGACGTTGACCTGCGCCTCGGTCTGCGGGGCGATGGCGATGCCCGCGCGGATCGCGCCAGACGCCTGCTCGTAGGGAGCCGCACGATCGGCGGCGCCGCGATCTTCCGCCACGACGGGCACGAAGCCGTCGCCGCGGGCATAGGCGCCCGAAACGGTCGCGAAGCCGCTGCCGCGGACCAGCGCCGCCGATCCGCTCGCCTCCAGGGAGTCGCGGCTGCCATAGGCAAGCGCGGCGGTGAGCGGCGAGAGCTGGTCGGGGGTGGCGCTGTCGATCTCGACCGTGCCGGCGAGCGCGCCCGGCCCCCAGAAGCCGCTGCCGCCGCCGCGGGTCACGCGGATGCGACCGAGCCGGTCAGTGGCATAGGCGGGGAAGGCGACCCAGCCGCCGAACGGATCGGACTGCGGCACGCCGTCGAGGATGAGCAATGCGCGGCTCGACGCGTTGCCGCCGATGCCCCGCAGCGAAAGCCCCTGCGCGGTCGGATGGGCGGAGCGGGAGTCGGCGCGGCGGAACTGCTGCAGCCCCGCGGCATCGGCGAGCAGCGTCTCCAGGCGATGGCTCGCTTCGGTGAGGATACGCGCCCGGTCGATCTCGACCACCGCTACGGTCGCTTCGGCGGGCGTCTCCAGCCCGCGTCCGGTGACGACGATCTCGGCGGGGGCGGGAGCCTCCTGTGCAGCGGCGGTGGCGGCGGGCAGCGACGCGACCAGCGCAGCGACGGCAGGCGACAGCTTCATCACGGGATCCTCGGCAGGGGCGGGTGGGTGCCCTACGCGCTAAACGCCGTAACGCGAACGGAAATCTCGCGCTTCCGCTGCGAAGCCGACCGTCGCCCGGTGCCCGGACAGCCAAACGCGCGCCCTCCACTGGGGAGGACGCGCGTCGCTGGCGCTTGGGACGCTTAGGGGCTTACTTGCCGCCGGGGTTACGGCAGCCGTCCTTCACGGTCTTCGAGCAGACCGGGTAGTTGTCCTGTGCGGCCGGCGGCGGGTTGGTCGCCGGCGGGGCGAAGGTGACCGGGCCGGTCGTGTTCGGGCTCATCGTCGACGAAGGCGGCGCCGTGGTCGTGGTATCCGGCGTCATCGTCGTGTCGGGCGCCATCGTGTCCGGCGCGGTCGAGTCCGGCGTCATCGGCATGGTCGAATCGGTGGTGGGCGGCGCCGTCTGGTCCATCGGCGTCGACTGCATCGGGTCGCCCGGCGGCGGGGTGACCTGGGCGACGGCGGCGCTGCTGAGCGTCAGGGCGGCGGCAAGGGCAAGGAGCTTCATTCGATCTTCTCCTGGAATTGGTTTCAGCCGCCGTTCAACGCGCCATTTTGCGATTCTTTCCGTTGGTTCCGCTCAGTTCCCCGCATCCAAGGCATAGCCTGCCGAACGGACGGTGCGGATGATGTCGGGCATGCCGTCGCCGTTGATCGCCTTGCGCAGCCGGCGGATGTGGACGTCGACGGTGCGCGTCTCGATTTCCGTGTCGCGTCCCCACACGGCGTCGAGCAGCCGCTCGCGTGAGAAGACCCAGCCGGGATGCTGGAGGAAGTGCTTCAGCAGCCGGAATTCGGTGGGGCCGAGCGGCACGATCTCGCCCGCGCGGCGGACCTTGTGGCCGACGGTGTCCATCTCGATGTCGGCGTAGCTCAGCGTCTCCCCGGCGAGCGCCGGGCGGACGCGGCGGAGCACCGCGTTGACGCGCGCGACCAGCTCGCGCGGGGAGAAGGGCTTGGTGACGTAATCGTCCGCGCCGGTTTCCAGCCCGCGCACCCGGTCCTCCTCCTCGCCACGTGCGGTGAGCATGATGATGGGCACGTTCGCGGTCTCGGGCGCGCGGCGCAGGCGGCGGCACACCTCGATGCCCGACAGCCCCTCGACCATCCAGTCGAGCAGCACGAGATCGGGCGTGGCTTCCCGCGCGAGGAGCAGCGCCTCCTCGCCATCGGGGGTGTGGCGGACGTCGAAGTCCTCGCGTCGGAAATGGTAGGCCAGCAGCTCGGCGAGCGCGGCATCGTCCTCCACCAGCAGCATGCTTGCCTTGGTCATGATCCCCTCAGTCGTCGGAGGGGGCGGCCGGCTCGCGGTCGCCCAGGTAGCGGCCGGTCGCCGCGAAATAGACCATCTCGGCCACGTTGGTGGCGTGGTCGCCGATCCGCTCGAGGTTCTTGGCGACGAACAGCAGATGCGCGACCTGGCCGATCGTGCGCGGGTTCTCCACCATGAAGGTCACGAGCGTGCGGAAGATGCTGTCGTAGAAGTCGTCGAGCGCGCGGTCGCGCTCGCACACCGCCACCGCCGCCTCGGCGTTGCGCGCCGAAAAGGCGTCGAGCACGTCGTGGACCATGTCGCTCGCCATCTGCGCCATCGCCGGCAGCAGCGACACCGCCTCGATCCGGTCCTCGCCCTGGTGGATCATCGGCACGCGCTTGGCGATGCCCTTGGCATAGTCGCCGATGCGCTCGACCACCGCGGCGATCTTGAGCGCGGCGACCACCTCGCGCAGGTCGTCCGCCATCGGCGCGCGCAGCGCGATCACGCGCACCACCAGCCGCTCGACCTCGCCCTGCAGCGCGTCGATCTTCTCGTCGGCCGAGCGCACTTCCCTGGCGAGCGTCGGGTCGTTGCGCTGGAGCGCGAGCATCGCATCGGAGATGCCCTGTTCGGCCAGCCCGCCCATCTGCGAAATCAGCGCACGCAGATGGCCGATCTCCTCGTCGAACGCCTTGACCGTATGTTCGTGGCCTGCTGGCATGCTCGTCTCCTCAGCCGTAGCGGCCGGTGATGTAATCCTTGGTCCGCTCCTGGCGGGGATTGGTGAAGATCTCGGACGTGACGCCATATTCCACCAGGGTGCCCAGGTGGAAAAAGGCGGTGCGCTGCGACACGCGGGCCGCCTGCTGCATGTTGTGGGTGACGATCACGATCGCGTAGCGGCCGCGCAGCGCGTGGATCAGCTCCTCGATCTTGGCAGTGGCGATCGGGTCGAGCGCCGAGCACGGCTCGTCCATCAGGATCACTTCGGGGTCGACCGCGATCGCGCGGGCGATGCACAGCCGCTGCTGCTGGCCGCCCGACAGCGCGGTGCCGCTGTCGGAGAGGCGGTCCTTGACCTCGTCCCACAGGCCGGCGCGATGCAGCGAGCGTTCGACGATCCCCTCCAGGTCGGCGCGGCTGGAGGCCAGCCCGTGGATGCGCGCGCCGTAGGCGACGTTCTCGAAGATCGACTTGGGGAAGGGGTTCGGCTTCTGGAACACCATGCCGACGCGGGCGCGCAGCTGCACCACGTCCATCGACTTGTCGTAGATGTCCTCGCCGTCGAGGCGGATCTCGCCCGTCACCCGTGCGCTGGCGACCGTGTCGTTCATGCGGTTGAGCGTGCGCAGGAAGGTCGACTTGCCGCAGCCCGACGGGCCGATGAACGCGGTCACCCGGTCCATGTCGACGTCGATCGCCACGTCCTTGATGGCCTGCTTGTCGCCGTAGAAGACGTTGACGCCGCGCGCCGACATCTTCGGGGCGGTGGTCGTGGGGCTATGGTTCACCAGCGGGTCTCGAAACGGTTGCGGAGGTAGATGGCGAAGGCGTTCATCGCGAGCAGGAACGCCAGCAGCACCAGGATCGCGGCCGACGTCTTCTCGACGAAGCCGCGGCTGACCTGGTCGGACCAGAGGAAGATCTGCACCGGCAGCACCGTCGCCGGATCGCTCAGGCCCTCGGGCGACTGGACGATGAAGGCGCGCATGCCGATCATCAGCAGCGGCGCGGTCTCGCCCAGCGCGCGGGCCATGCCGATGATGGTGCCGGTGAGGATGCCGGGCAGCGCCAGCGGCAGGACGTGGTGGAACACCACCTGCACCGGGCTCGCGCCCACGCCCAGCGCCGCGTCGCGGATCGACGGCGGCACCGCCTTGATCGCGTTGCGTCCGGCGATCACGATCACCGGCATGATCATCAGCGCGAGCGTGAGGCCGCCGACGATCGGCGCCGAGCGCGGCAGATTGAACGTGCCGAGGAACAGCGCGAGGCCGAGCAGCCCGAAGATGATCGACGGCACCGCCGCCAGATTGTTGATCGACACCTCGATCAGGTCGGTCCAGCGGTTCTTGGGCGCATATTCCTCGAGATAGAGCGCGGAGAGCACGCCGACCGGGAAGGCGATCAGCAGCGTCACCGCCATCGTCAGCAGCGATCCCTTGAGCGCGCCCCAGATGCCGACCGCGGTCGGGTCGGTCGAATCGGCGCCGGTCAGGAAGCCCCAGTTGAAGCCGCTGCGGATCGCGCCGCTCGCCTTCAGCCGCGCGACCATCTGTTCGGCGGCAGGTTCGCCGGCTCCCTTATAGGCTTCCTCGATGCCGGGGGCGGCGGGCACCCACAGCGTCGTGCGGCGGCCGAGCAGCGTCGGGTCGCCCTTGATCGCGTCGCGCACCGTCAGCCAGGCGCTGTCGGCGACGACCGGCTGCGCCTCGCCGAACGCCTTGGCGGCAGCGGTGCCGGTGGTACCTTCCAGCCCGGCGCCGGACAGCGCCAGGTCGGCACCCGCGCTGGTCAGCTGCTGCGGCGTCACTTCCAGCCGCGCGGCGGCGAGGTCGATCGGCAGCGCCACCTGGGTGCGCTGGAACCCGCCGATGCCGGCGCCCAGCATCGACACCAGCAGGAAGGCGAGGAAGCCCGCCGACATCAGCACCGCCGCCATGCCCATCAGCCGGAAGCGGCGTTCGGCGGCGTAGCGGCGGCGGATGCGCCGCTGCATCGCACCGGTCTTCCAGTCGGTGGGACGGCGCTCGGCCGGCTCGTGGCCTTCGGCGGGGACGCCCGCGACGAGGGGGCTATTCATAGGCTTCCCGATACCGCTTCACGACGCGCAGTGCGACGATGTTGAGGAGCAGGGTGACGACGAACAGCGTCAGTCCCAGCGCGAAGGCGGCGAGCGTCTTGGGGCTGTCGAACTCGGCCTCGCCGGTCAGCAGGTCGACGATCTGCTTGGTAACGGTTGTGGCGCTTTCGAAGGGGTTGAGCGTGATGGTGGCGGCGCCGGAGGCGGCCATCACTACGATCATGGTCTCGCCGATCGCGCGGCTGACTGCGAGCAGCACGCCCGCGACCACGCCGGGAAGGGCGGCAGGCAGCAGCACGCGGCGGATCGTCTCGGAGGTGGTGGCGCCCATCGCCAGGCTGCCGTCGCGCATCGAGCGGGGCACCGCCGCGATCGAATCGTCGGCCATCGAGGAGACGAACGGGATGATCATCACCCCCATCACCAGCCCCGCGGCGAGCGCGCTTTCCGAGCTGGCGTAGGGCATGCCGAGCAGCACCGCGAGGTCACGGATAGCCGGGCCCACCGTCAGCGCGGCGAAATAGCCGTAGACCACGGTCGGGATGCCGGCGAGGATCTCCAGGATCGGCTTCATCCAGCGGCGCGTGGTCGGCCGGGCGTACTGGGTGAGATAGATCGCGCTCATCAACCCGAACGGGATCGCCACCAGCATCGCGATCACCGCGCCGATGAAGAAGGTGCCCCAGAACAGCGGCACCGCCCCCAGCGTCTCGCCCGGATCGCTCGCGCGGATCACCTGCGGGCTCCAGCGCGTGCCGAACAGGAAGTCGGTGATCGGCACGATCGAGAAGAAGCGGCCGCTTTCGAACAGCAGCGACAGGAAGATGCCGAGCGTGGTGAGGATCGCGATCAGCGACGCGCCGAGCAGCAGCAGCATCACCGCGCGCTCGACGCGGGTGCGGGCGCGGAACTCGGGTCGGATGCGGGTGAAGGCGAAGGCGGCACCGGCGAAGGCGAGCAGCAGCGCAACCGCAGTGCCGATCCAGCGATAGCGCGCCTGGGCGGTCGCATAGACCGGCGCCAGTGGCTCGGACAGCGGGTTGAACGCGCCGAACGCCGTGCCGTCGGCGAGGGCACGCGCCTCGGACAGCACGGCGGCGCGCTCGAAGCCGTCGCTCGGCAGCGTCGCGGCGGCGGGGCTGGCGAGTACCGCCTCCTGCGCCAGCTGCGGGGCGATCGCCGACCAGGCGGCGAGGAACAGCAGCGCCGGGATCGCGACCCACATCGCCATGTACCAGCCGTGCTGGCTGGGCAGCGAATGGACGCGTCCGGCACCCAGCCGCACGAAGCTGCCGGCGCGGGCGCGGGCGACGATCCAGCCGATCAGCGCGAGGCCGATCAGCAGGAAGAAGAGGGCGAAGCTGCTCATGGTCGGATCAATGCAGGGTTGCGGGGTCGAGCGGGGTACCCCCGGCGAGGATCGCGCGCGCGGCGGTGCGGATCGCGTCGGGCGCGGCGATCATCCCGCGGCGGGTGAGGGGGCCGTCGGGGCCCCAGGAGTCGGCGTAGCGGGTGAGGAAGTCGGTCATCCCCGGCACCGCGCGCAGATGCGCCTTCTTCACATAGATGTAGAGCGGCCGTGCGCCGGGATAGCGGCCGGTCGAGATCGTCTCGTAGCTCGGCGCGACGCCGTCGAGCGGCACGCCGTGCAGCCGGCTGCGGTTCTCCTCCAGATAGCTGAAGCCGAACACGCCGATCGCGTTGGGGTTGGTCGAAAGGTTCTGGACGATCAGATTGTCGTTCTCACCCTTGTCGACATAGGCGGCGTCGTCGCGGATGCGCGTGCAGACGTCCTCGTAGCGCTCCTTGTCGCGTTCCTTCAGCGCCTTGGCGTCGGGGATCGCCGCTTCGCAGGCGGGGACCATCACCAGCTCGATCAGCGCGTCGCGCGTGCCGCTGGTCGAGGGCGGGCCGAACACCTGGATCGGCAGGTGCGGCAGCGCCGGATTGACGTCGCTCCAGAAGCGGGCGGTGTTCGGCTTCCCCAGCGGATTGGCCGAGAGCGCGAGATAGACGTCGCGGTCGTTCAGCTGCAGCTTGGGGCCGTTGTTCGATTCGGCCAGCACCACGCCGTCGACGCCGACCTGGACCTCCAGCACCTCCTTGACGCCGTTGGCGATGCAACCCTGCATTTCCGTCTTCTTGATCCTGCGCGAGGCGTTGAGGATGTCGGGATGCTGCGGGCCGACGCCGCCGCAGAACAGCTTCACGCCCGCACCGGTGCCGGTCGATTCGATCACCGGCGCACGCAGCGCGGGATTGGCGTTGATCATCGCCTCCGCGACCGCGGTCGTGAAGGGGAAGACAGTCGAGGAGCCGACCACCCGGATCTGGTCCCGCGAGACGTTGCGGTCGCACGCCGCCAGCGCGAGCAGCGCGGCGGTGGCAATCGCGATGCGGCGGATCATCCTATTCTCCCCCGGGCGAGCGCGGGACGCGCCGTTGCCGTCTTCGCCGCCCTTCCGCACGATGGTTGCGCTTTTATGACAGTGGCTCGTCGCGGGACACCGGCAGCAGCACCGTGACCGTGGTTCCCACCCCGACGGTGCTCGCGATTTCGAGCCGCCCACGATGGCGCTCGACGATATGGCGAACGATCGACAGGCCGAGGCCGGTACCGCCGACCGAGCGGCTGCGGCCGGCGTCGACGCGGTAGAATCGCTCGGTGAGGCGGGGCAGGTGATTGGCCGGGATACCCTCGCCCTGATCGGTGACGCGCAGCCGGACCATGTCGCCGGCGGGTTCGAGCTCCACCAGCACCGGCGTCCCCGGCCTGCCATAGGCCATCGCGTTGCCGACGATGTTATGGAGCAGCTGCGACAGCTGGGTGCGATCCCCCTTGATCGGCGGCACCTCGGCGAGTTCGAGGTTCAGGTCGCGGCCGCGACCGCCGTGGAGGTCGGCGACGGCGCCGCGTACCTCGCGCACCAGCGTGTCGAGCGCGACCACCGCGTCCGGCGCCTGGAACTTGCCCGCCTCGATACGCGACAGCGAAATCAACTCGTCGATCAGCCGCTGCATCCGGCGCGTCTCGTCGAGCATGATGCCCAGGAAGCGATCGCGCAGCTGCGGATCCTCGCCGGCTTCCTCGCGCAGCGTCTCGGCGAAGCCGCGCAGCGACGCGAGCGGGGTGCGCAGTTCGTGGCTGGCGTTGGCGACGAAGTCGACGCGCATCCGCTCGGCGGCGTGCAACTGGGTCTGGTCGACCAGCTGGACAAGGCGGCGCTCGCCGTCGAGCGGGCGCACCCGCATGTCCCAGCGCTGCTCGCGGCTTCCGATGCCCACGAGATGCGTGGTGCTTCCCGCCTCGTCGATCGTCCCGATCAGCGGCTCGGCGGCGGCAGGGTGGCGGATGGCGATGCGGACGTCCTGGTCGACGATATGCGCGCCGAGCAGCGCGCGCGCTGCCTGGTTGGCGCAGGCGACGCGGGTGCCGGCGGTGACGAGCACCGGGCCGGCGAGCGCATCGATCAGCGCCTGCACCCCCAGCGGTTCGGGCGCGGTCCGCGCTTCCGGGCGCGACAGACCTTCGGCCGATTCGCCCGCCGCGGCGATGAGGACGGCGGCGAGGCCGGCGACGGCGGCGACCACCACCGCATTGATGTCGGCGCCGAGCAGGAATCCCGCGATCGCCCCTGCAATCGCCACGCCGGCTGCGACGAGCGTGCGAATCCCCGAACCGGTTCCCATGATCGGCGCTATAGTCGAGCGGCGACGCGGCGGGAACGTCCCGCCGCGATACGGAACGCATCGCCGCCTGCCGCGCTTTGGGATTGCGCGAGCATGCGGCTTCCAACACACAGGGTTACGTGAGCGACGATCAGACTCCCCCCGGCACCGACGCCGGACAGGCCCCCGAGCGGGACGACGCCCGATCCACTTTGGGTCGGCGGACGCTGCTGCTCGGCGCGGCGGGCGCGTCGGCCGTGGTGTCGATCCGCCCGGCGCTGGCGCACACCGCCGCGTCGGTGTCGAACTGCGAGATTCCGGTGCCCGATCCCGGCCGCGCCGGCAGCTACGTCGCCGCCAACGGCGACCTGGTGCCCGCCGGCACGCGCGGCGCCTTTCCGGGCGCGCGCAAGCCGTTTCGCGCGGCCGACGTCAAGCGGGCGGTCAACAGCGGCATGAACCTGCCCGGCACCTCGCGCGACCAGTCGCGGGCCTACACCAACTACATCCGCCGGCTGCAGTCCGGGACCAGCGGGTTCACCTGCTTCGCCTCGCTGCAGATGCCGCGCGGCTGATCCGCGCCTCCGGATGGCGGCCGCCGCGGGTGCCGACGACCCACGCTACCATGCGCCGCCGGCGGGGGCGCTGCGGATGGTGCCGCTGGACGAGCTGACCGCGCTCTATCACCGCGCCTCGGGCCAGACGCATCTGGTCGCGGCGCCCGTGCCGGAAATCCTCGCGCTGCTCGGCGAAACCCCGGCGAGCCTCGGCGGACTGCTCGACCGGCTGGCGGTGCGCTACGACCTCGCGGATCCCGACGCGGCTGTGCTTGCGGCGCGGCTCGCCGAGCTCGAAGCGCTCGGGCTGGTGACGCGCGGGTGAGGCACGTCCATGCGCTGCGGATCGGCCCGGCGGGGTTTCGCGTCGGCTCCGACTGGCGGGGACCGGTCGCGGAACTGGCGGCGCTCTACGACGACTATCCCGCGCCGGTCGACGGCATCCCGGACTTCACCGTCCGGTTGTTCGCGGCGCGACCGTGGCGGCGGGTGCTGCGGCCGTCGGTGACGATCGGCGGCGACTATGTGCTGCCCGACGCCTTGCCGCTGCCGCTGCGTCTGGGGCTGCTCGCCGCGGAAATGGGCATGAACCTGCAGATGGCGCTGGGCCAGCGCCGCTACCTGCTGCTCCACGCCGCGACGGTGGAGCGCGACGGCCGCGCGCTGCTGATGACCGGCGTGTCGGGATCGGGCAAGTCGACGCTGGCGGCGCTGCTGATGGCGCGCGGCTGGCGGCTGATGGGCGACGAGTTCGCGCTGATCGACCCCGCCAGCGGGATGGTGCACGGCTTCCCGCGGCTGGTGAGCCTGAAGAACCAGGCGATCGGGGTAGTGGAGCGCGCGCTTCCCGCCGGGCGCTTCGGCCCGCTTCAGCCGGATACGCCGAAGGGAACGATCCGCCACCTGAAGCCCGATCCCGGCTCGGTCGCGGCGATGGACGTGCCGGCGATGCCGGTCGCGATCCTCTTTCCCAGCTTCGGCCACGCGGCGGAGGTGCGCGCGGTGCCGCCGACCGAAACCTTCGTGCGGCTCACCCAGGCGTCTACCAACTATGTCACGCTCGGCGAGCGCGGGTTCGACGCGCTCACGCGGCTGGTGACCGGCGTGCCCGCGCACGCGATCGACTATCCCGACACCGAGACCGCGATCGCGATGGCCGAGCAGCTGTGGGAAGCGGCGGGATGAGCGCTGCACTGCTGGTCCGCGCGCTGCGCGATCCCGCCTCCACCGCGACGCTCGACGCCGCGGGCTGGACCGCGCTGATCGCGGCGGCGCGTGCGGAGCAGACCGTCGGGACGCTCGCGCACCGGCTGCACGGTCTGCCAAAGCCGGCGGCGGCCGAGCGGATCCTCGCGGATGCACGAGCCTCGGCGGAACAGGGCCGGACGCAGGCGCTGTGGGAAGCGGAAATGGCGGCCCACGCCCTGCTGCCGCTCGGAGTGCCGGTCGTGCTGCTCAAGGGTACCGCCTATGTCGCAGCCGGACTCGCGGCGGGGCAGGGGCGCAGCATCGGCGACCTCGACATTCTGGTACCCCGCGAAGCGCTGGACGGGGTGGAGGCGGCACTGCTCGACGCCGGCTGGGAATGGGTGAAGCCCGATCCGTACGACGACGCCTATTACCGGCGGTGGATGCACGAGCTGCCGCCGCTGATCCATCGCGAGCGCGACCGGATGATCGACGTCCATCACACGATCCTGCCGCTGACCGCGAAGCCAACGCCCGACGCGGCGGCGTTGTTGGCCGACAGTGTGCCGCTCGCCAACGGGACGCGCGTGCTCTCGCCCGAGGACATGATCTGCCACGCCGTCGCGCATCTGTTCGCCGACGGCGACCTCTCGGGCGGCGTGCGCAACCTGTGGGACCTCCACTGCCTGCTCGACGGCTTCGACGCGCCCGAGGCGCTCGCCCGGCTGCGCAAGCGGGCGCGGCACCACCGGCTTGCGCCGCACTTGGAACGGGCGTTGCGGTTGCGCGGCTACCTTTACGGCGAGGGCGCGGGGCTGAGCGCGATGGATCGGCTCTACGTTCGGCGCCTGCTTGGACGCGACGACTGGGGCGTGGCGACGCGGCCGTGGACTCGGTTCGGCTTCTATCTGCGTTCGCACGGGCTGCGGATGCCGCCGGCGATGCTCGCGCGTCATCTCTGGACCAAATGGCGCAAGGGCCACCGCGTCAGCCGGTGACGAATACCGGCTCGTGGCGGACCGGGAAGCGGACCGAGCGGGCGATGAAGCACAGCCGTGCCGCCTCGCCGTGGAGGGCGCGAGCCCGGTCGACGTCGTCACCCGGCGCGAGCGTGACCTCCGGCCGCAGCGTGACGCTGGCGAACTCGCCCGAGCAGTCGCCGTTCTCGTGCATCACGCCGGTTGCCGCGTCTCGATACGCCAGCACGCGGATGCCCGCGCTCGCGCAGAGGTGGAGGTACCAGAGCTGGTGGCACGCGGCGAGCGCGCCGACCAGCAGTTCCTCGGGGTTCCAGCGGTCGGCGTCGCCGCGGAAATGCGGGTCGGAAGATCCCGGAATGGCGGGCTTATCGGCTGCGGTCAGCTGGTGGTCGCGGGAATAGCCGGCATAGCCTTGCGTGCCGGCACCGGTGTTGCCGGTCCATTCGATCGCGACCGCGTAGCGATGCGCCTTGCCCGCCATTACCGTCTCCTCAGTGGTAGCGCTCGGCCGGCCGGTCGCGCGAGGCGTTCGGCGCGATCCTCGCCTCGGCCGTGACCAGCGCGTCCCAGTCGCGGATGTCGGGAAGCGACGGGATGCAGACCGGCTCTTCCATCTCCAGCGCGCGCAGCGAGGCGACGACCAGATCGTCGGCCTGCATCACCCGCTCTGGCGGGAAGTTCTCGATCGCGTTGCCGGCGATGGCGTGGAAGTCGGTGGCGATGACGCCCGGGATCAGCAACTGCACGCGCACGCCGCTGTCGGCGAGGTCGAGCTGCATGGTGCGGGTGAAATAGGCGACGAACGCTTTGGTGGCGCCATAGCCGGCGTTTTCGGCGAACTGCATGAACAGCATCGCCGAGCCAACGTTGATGATCGTGCCGCGCCCCTCGGCCCGCATCCGGGCCGCGGCGGCGTGGGCGAGCCGGGCGAAGGCGAGGACGTTGACGCGCACCATCGCTTCCAGCGCCATGGGATCGAGCGCACCGACAGCGCCGCGCGCCGCGAAGCCGGCGTTGTTGACGAACAGGTCGATCGGGTCGCCCTCGGCCAGCCGCGCCTCGACGGTCGCAACGCCCTCGGCCGTTTCGAGGTCGGCGGGAAGGACCTCGACCACGATGTCGTGCACCTCGCACAATTCCTCTGCAAGCGCTTCCAGCCGATCCGCGCGACGTGCGACCAGCACCAGGTCGTGGCCGGTGCGGGCGAGATGGACGGCGAAGCTCTTGCCGATGCCGGCGGAAGCGCCGGTGATCAGCGCGGCGGGTCGATTGGGATTGGTCATGGCCGGCTCAACGCGTCGCGGTGCCCAGCCGCTCCAGCACCGGCAGCAGTTCGTCGTATCGATCGATCACCGCATCGGCTTGCAGTTCCTCGACCGGCTGCATCAGGAAGCCGAAGCTGCAGGCGACCGACGGGATGCCGGCATTGCGCGCCGCGCCGGTGTCGTAGATCGAATCGCCGACGAACGCGGCACGGCCGCCACCGCAGCGGCGGATCATCTCGTCGATCGGCGCCCGGTGCGGCTTGCCGAAGCCTTTGCCCATCGTGTCGCCGCCGATCAGGCAGGCGAAGCGGTCGCGGATGCCGAGCTCGGTCAGCAACCGCTCGGCGAGGGCGGCGAGCTTGTTGGTGACCACCGCCACGGTGACGCCGCGCGCTTCGAGCGCGTCGATCGCCGCCATCGCGCCTTCGAACGGTGCGCTTTCGACGGCGATGTGCGCCTCGTAATGATCGAGCAGCAGCCGATAGAGCCGGTCGAGCTCGGCCTCCGAACAGCCGCCGGTGCTCGCCATCCCCTGCATCAGCATGTGGCGCGCACCGCCGCCGATCATCGGGCGCACCTGGTCGCGGGTCAGCAAGGGCCGCCCGGCATCGGCGAGGGCGTGGTTGAGCGCGTTGGCAAGATCGCCGCTGGTGTCGATCAGCGTGCCGTCCAAGTCGAAGCCGATGATGTCGAAAGGGAAGTCCGTCATGGCACGGCTCATGGGCGCAAGCTGCTGGCAATGGCAAGATCGCCGTGGCAGAGGGCTGCGCCTTGGAGAAGTTCATGACCGCACCGATCGCCGCCATCATCCTTGCCGCGGGCAAGGGCACCCGCATGAAATCGCACCTGCACAAGGTGCTGCACCCAATCGCCTGCCGCCCGATGCTTCTTCATCTTGCCGACAGCGTCGCTGCGCTCGATCCGGCGCACACGGTGGTGGTGGTCGGTTCCGGGCGCGAGCAGGTCGAGGCGGCGGTCGTGCCGCTCGGCATCGCCACCGCGCATCAGGCGGAGCAGCTCGGCACCGGCCATGCCGTCGCGCAGGCCGAGGCGGCGCTCGGCGGCTTCGAGGGCGACGTGCTCATCCTCTACGGCGACGTGCCGCTCGTCTCGACCGAGACGATGCGGCGGATGCTCGACCGGCTGCACGGCGACGATTCCCCGGCGACGGTGGTTCTCGGCTTCCGCCCGTCCGATCCCGGCGCCTACGGCCGGATCGTCGCCGAGGGCGATCGCATCGTGAAGATGGTCGAGTTCAAGGACGCGAGTGCCGAAGAGCGCGCGGAGACGCTGTGCAATTCCGGGCTGATGGCGGTGCGGTCGTCCGATCTGTTCGCGCTGCTCGCGCGCGTCGGCAACGCCAATGCCGCGGGCGAATATTATCTGCCCGACGTGGTGATGCTCGCCGCCGCCGACGGCCGTGTCTCGGCGGTGATCGAAACCGACGCCGCCGAAGTGGCGGGGGTCAACAGCCGCGGCGAACTCGCCGGGGTCGAGGCGGACTGGCAGGCGAGGCGACGCCTGCGGGCAATGACGGAGGGTGCGACGCTGATCGCGCCCGAGACGGTCTGGTTCGCGCACGACACCCAGCTCGGCCGCGACGTGGTGGTCGAACCGAACGTGGTGTTCGGCCCCGGCGTGCGGGTGGCGGACGGTGTCGCGATCCGCGCGTTCAGCCACCTCGAAGGTGCCACGGTAGGCGAGGGGGCGGAGGTCGGCCCCTACGCGCGGCTGCGGCCCGGTGCAGTGCTGGAAGCGCAGGCAAAGGTCGGCAATTTCGTCGAGATGAAGAAGGCGGTCCTCGGCCGCGGTGCCAAGGTCAACCACCTCACCTATCTGGGCGATGCCGAGGTCGGGGCGGGTGCCAACATCGGCGCGGGCACCATCACCTGCAACTACAACGGCTATCTCAAGAACCGCACGCGTATCGGCGAAGGGGCGTTCATCGGATCGAACAGCGCGCTGGTCGCGCCGGTGACGATCGGCGCCGGCGCGATCGTCGCCGCGGGATCGGTGATCACGCGCGACGTCGAACCCGACGCGCTGGTCGCGGCGCGTGGACGACAGGAAGTGCGCCCCGGATGGGCGCGGGGTTTTCGAGAGAAGATGGCGGCACTCAAGGCGGCGGGAAAACGATAAGATGTGTGGAATCGTTGGAATCATCAGCGGCAGCGACGTCGTCGACAATTTGGTCGAAGGGCTGCGTCGTCTGGAATATCGCGGCTATGACTCGGCGGGCGTCTGCACGGTACACGATGGCACGCTCGATCGCCGCCGCGCCGAGGGCAAGCTGGTCAATCTCGCGCGGG
This sequence comes from Sphingomonas mangrovi, assembly GCF_047975845.1. Lineage (NCBI taxonomy): Bacteria > Pseudomonadati > Pseudomonadota > Alphaproteobacteria > Sphingomonadales > Sphingomonadaceae > Sphingomonas > Sphingomonas mangrovi. The sequence continues at coordinate 57,930 of NZ_JBIUCZ010000014.1, forward strand.
AGGTGCGGGAGTCGCCGCTGCCCGGCGCCACCGGCATCGCCCACACCCGCTGGGCGACGCACGGCGCGCCGACCACCGCCAACGCCCACCCGCATGCCACCGAGGAAGTGGCGCTGGTCCACAACGGCATCATCGAGAACTACAAGCCGCTGCGCGACGCGCTGATCGCGCGCGGGCGCGAGTTCCACAGCCAGACCGACAGCGAGGTGGTCGCGCACCTCGTCAGCGAGCGGATCGAGGCGGGGGACAGTCCGCAGGATGCGGTGCAGGCGGTGCTGCCGCAGCTTCACGGCGCCTTCGCGCTGGCGATCCTGTTCCGCCAGCACCCCGACCTGCTGATCGGCGCCCGCCTGGGGTCGCCGCTGGTGGTCGGCTATGGCGATGGCGAGACCTACCTCGGCTCGGACGCACTCGCGCTCGCGCCGCTCACCCAGCGTATCGCCTATCTGGAGGAGGGCGACTGGGTGGTCGTCACCCGCGACGGCGCGCAGGTCTACGACAAGGACAACAATCCCGTCGAACGGCCGATCACGATCAGCGGCGTCACCGGCGCGCTGATCGACAAGGGCAACCACCGCCACTTCATGCTCAAGGAGATCTACGAGCAGCCGGTGGTCGTCGCGCAGACGCTGCGCTCCTACCTCCGCCCGGTCGAGGAGAAGGTCGCGCTGCCCGACATGGCGTTCGACCTGTCGACGATCGAGAGGGTGGTGATCGTCGCCTGCGGCACCGCTTCGTACGTCGGCATGATCGGCAAATACTGGATCGAGAAGTTCGCCCGGCTGCCGGTCGAGGTCGATGTCGCGTCCGAGTTCCGCTACCGCGATCCCGTCCTGCTCCCGAACACGCTGGGCGTCGTGGTGTCGCAGTCGGGCGAGACCGCCGACACGCTGGCGGCGCTGCGCCACATGAAGGCGAACGGCGTCACCACTGCGGGCATCATCAACGTCCCGACCAGCTCGATGGCGCGCGAGGTCGACCTGCTGCTGTCCACCCACGCCGGACCCGAGATCGGCGTCGCCTCCACCAAGGCGTTCACCTGCCAGCTGTCCGTGATGGCGGCGCTCGCGGTCAATCTCGCCAGCGCCAAGGGGATGCTCGAGGCGGAAGAAGAGCGCGCGATCGTCCGCCATCTGGTCGAGGCGCCCGCCGCGATCAACGCCGCGCTCGCGCACGACGGCGAGATCCAGCGCATGGCCGGCACCATCGCCGGTGCGCGCGACGTGCTCTACTTGGGGCGCGGTTCGGACTATCCGCTGGCGCTCGAAGGTGCGCTCAAGCTCAAGGAAATCAGCTACATCCACGCCGAAGGCTATGCTTCCGGCGAGATGAAGCACGGCCCGATCGCGCTGATCGACGAGCATGTGCCGCTGATCGTGCTGGCACCCTCGGGTCCACTGTTCGAGAAGACGGTGTCGAACATGCAGGAGGCGCAGGCACGCGGCGCGCAGGTCGTGTTGATCTCCGACGCCGACGGGCTGGCGCTCGCCGGCGAGGATGCGGTGGCTACGATCGAGATGCCCAAGGTGCACCCGCTGATCGCGCCGCTCGTCTATGCGGTGCCGGTGCAGCTGCTCGCCTATCACGTCGCCGTCGCCAAGGGCACCGACGTCGATCAGCCGCGCAATCTCGCCAAATCGGTGACCGTCGAGTAGCGCGAGGCCGTTTTCCCCCACGGCCACGTTCAGCCGACGTTTACCTGCCCGTAACAAGGGCTTCGCTATCCTGTGCCAAGGGTATGGGAGTCGAATGGCCGTGCGGGTATTGATTGTCGACGACGAGCCGGGGATGCACGACTCCTACCGGCAGGCGTTTCGCCGGCCGGTGGACGACGGGCGGCCGGCGGCGATGACGGACAGACCCGACCCCGAACCCGGCGCTGGCGGCGGCGCGTCGGCCATCGACGCCCCGTCCGAGCTCGAGCTCGTCCACGTTTCCCAGGGGCTGGATGCGATCGCGGCGGTCGACGCGGGGCTGCGCGCCGGCACGCCCTTCGCGGTCGCGTTCATCGACGTTCGGATGCCGCCGGGCATCGACGGCAAGGAAGCGGCGGCGCGGATCCGCGCGCTGGATCCCGACGTTAACTTGGTGATCGTCACCGGCTTTTCCGACTTCGCCCCCGCCGAGATCGCCCGCGCCGCAGGGCCGGCGGACAAGATCTTCTACATCGCCAAGCCGTTGGACGGGAGCGAGGTGGTGCAGACCGCCACCGCGCTCGCACAGCGCTGGCAGAGCGATCGCGACCTGGCGGAAACCCGCCGCATGCTGGCCGAGAAAGTCGCGCAGCTCGAGGAACAGGCGATCGAGATCGCCGCCAACGAAAGCCGCGCTGTGCATCTGGCGAACCACGACACGCTGACGGAGGCGCCGAACCGGCTCGCCTTCCTGCACGCGCTCGGCGAGCGCGTGCAGACGCCGGGGTGCTTCGCGGTGGCGATGCTCGACCTCGACCGGTTCAAGCTGGTCAACGACACCTTCGGCCACTTCGCCGGCGACGAACTGATCCGCATCGTCTGTGCGCGGCTGACCGTGCAGCTGGGCGACGAGGGTTTCGTGGCGCGGCTGGCGGGCGACGAGTTCGGGCTGCTGATGTCGGTGTCGGGCGAGGACGAGGCGGTGATGCGCTGCGAGCGGCTGCTGCGTGCCTGCTCGGGCAGCCTCAGCATCTTCGGCCAGTCGGTGCAGAACAGCGCTTCGATCGGGCTGATGGTGGCCGATGCCGATCACCAGCACGATCCGGTCGACCTGATGCGTCGCGCCGATCTCGCGCTCAACGAGGCCAAGCGCGCCGGACGCGGCGTGGTGCGCGCGTTCGACGAGAGCATGGACGAGACGGTCCGCTTCCGTCGCCGGATCGAAACCGGGCTCGGCGCTGCGATGACCAACGGCGAACTCACGCTCGCCTATCAGCCGATCTTCGCGCGCGGCGGACTGGAGATCGTCGCGTTCGAGGCGCTGCTGCGCTGGTGCAGCCCCGACCACGGCATGATCTCGCCTGCCATGTTCATCCCGGTGGCCGAGGAGAGCGACCTCATCCACGCGCTGGGCGACTGGGTGGTGGGCGAGGCACTGGAGGCGGTGAAGCGTTGGCCGGGGCAGTTCGTTTCGGTGAACTTCTCGCCGCGGCAGTTCCGGCGGCAGAACTTCGTCGCGCAGTTGGTGGCGCAGGTGCAGCGCGCCGGTGTGTCGCCGCGGCAGCTGCAGATCGAGATCACCGAGGGGGCGCTGGCCGACAATGCCGAGCGCGCGGCGGAGACGCTCTACCGGCTTCGGCAGATGGGCTTCCGGGTCGCGCTCGACGATTTCGGGACGGGCTATTCGAGCCTCTACAACATCCGCACCTTCGCGCTCGACTCGCTCAAGATCGATCGCAGCTTCATCGACGGCATGGGCCGCGACCGCGCTTCGGCGCCCATCGTCCATGCGATCATCCACCTCGGCCGCGCGCTGGGGCTGGAGGTGGTCGCCGAGGGCGTGGAGAACGAGACCCAGCTTCAGGCGCTTCGGCTCGCCGGCTGCTCGCACGTCCAGGGCTATCACCTGTCGCAGCCGCTGGTCGGCGAGGATGCGGTCCGGCTCGCCAACGGCGGCATCGTCGTCGACCCCCAGGCTCCGTGCGAGGTCGTGAGCGAGGCGCCGGGCACCGGCACACACGGCTAGCGCAGCCGGCGGGCGGACCTCGCTCTGCTCCCCCGGCTGTCGCGGGACCACCGACTTTGGTAGGGGATGCTCCGGGAGACGGAACGCCGCATCCAACGCGATGCGGTCGCGCCCACGGGGTCATGGCAGCGGGCGCATCGGAGAAAGGATGCACTGTGGCGGCGATACATAAGGCGGGCTGGGCGGCGCTTGCGCTGCTGGCGGCGGCGGCACTGGGGGTGGTCGCGCTTTCGCGGGGCGAGCAGGTCAGCGCGCTGTGGATCGTCGTCGCGGCGGTCGCGATCTACCTGATCGCCTATCGCTTCTACGCGCTCTACATCGCCCGCTACGTCATGCGCCTCGACCCCGCCCGGCCGACGCCGGCGATCCGCCGCGCCGACGGGCTCGACTATGTCGCGACCGATCGCAAGGTGCTGTTCGGCCACCATTTCGCCGCCATCGCCGGGGCGGGGCCGCTGGTCGGGCCGGTGCTCGCCGCGCAGATGGGCTATCTGCCCGGCACGCTGTGGATCCTCGCCGGTGTGGTGCTAGCCGGCGCGGTGCAGGACTTCATGGTCCTGTTCATCTCGATGCGTCGCGACGGCAAGTCGCTGGGCGAGCTGATCCGGCTGGAGATGGGGCCGGTGCCCGGCACGATCGCGCTGTTCGGCGCGTTCATGATCATGGTCATCATCCTGGCGGTGCTCGCGCTGATCGTCGTACGTGCGCTCGCCGGGAGCCCGTGGGGCATGTTCACCGTCGCCGCGACGGTGCCGCTCGCCATCCTGATGGGCATCTACACCCGCTGGTTTCGGCCCGGAAAGATCGGCGAGGTGTCGATCCTCGGCTTCGTCGGGCTGATCCTGGCGATCGTCTATGGCGGGCAGGTGGCGGCATCGCCCAGCCTCGCGCCACTGTTCACCTTCACCGGCGTGCAGCTGTGCTGGATCCTGATCGGCTATGGCGCGGTCGCCTCGGTGCTGCCGGTATGGCTGCTGCTCGCGCCGCGCGATTATCTGTCGACCTTCCTCAAGATCGGCGCGATCGCGGCGCTCGCCATCGGCATCGCGATCATGGCGCCGCCGCTGCGCATGCCGGCGCTCACCCAATTCGTCGACGGCAGCGGCCCGGTCTGGTCGGGCGGGCTGTTCCCGTTCCTGTTCATCACCATCGCTTGCGGCGCCGTCTCGGGCTTCCACGCGCTGATCGCCAGCGGCACCACCCCCAAGCTGATCGCGAGCGAGGGCGACGCGCCCTTCATCGGCTATGGCGCGATGCTGATGGAGAGCTTCGTCGCGATCATGGCGCTGGTCGGCGCCTCGATCCTCGATCCCGGCATCTATTTCGCGATGAACAGCCCGGCAGCGGTGCTCGGGACCGACGTGCAGTCCGCCGCGAGCGCGGTGACGGCGATGGGCTTCCCGGTCACCGCCGACACGCTGGCGCAGACCGCAAGCGACGTGGGCGAGGCGACGATCGTCTCGCGCACCGGCGGCGCGCCGACGCTGGCGGTGGCGATGGCGCACATCTTCAGCCACGTGATCGGCGGCAAGGCGATGATGGCCTTCTGGTACCATTTCGCGATCCTGTTCGAGGCGCTGTTCATCCTCACCGCAGTCGACGCCGGCACGCGGGCCGGGCGATTCATGCTCCAGGACCTGATCGGGCTGGTGGTGCCGCAGTTCCGCGAAGCCTCCGCGATCGTGCCGGGGCTGATCGCGACGGGGCTGTGCGTCACCGCCTGGGGGTTCTTCCTCTATCAGGGCGTCACCGATCCGCTGGGCGGGGTGAACACGCTGTGGCCGCTGTTCGGCATCTCCAACCAGATGCTCGCGGCGGTGGCGCTGATGCTGGCGACGGTCGTGCTGTTCCGGATGAAGCAGCAGCGCTTCGCCTGGGTGACGACGGTTCCGGCGGCGTGGCTGGTGGTGTGCACCGGCAGCGCCGGGCTGCTCAAGCTGTTCTCGGCCGATCCCAAGGTGGGCTTCCTCGCGCACGCCGCGCGCTATGGCGACGCACTGGCGCGCGGCGAGGTGCTGGCGCCTGCCAAGGACCTCGGGGAAATGGCGCGCATCGTGTTCAACGACCGCATCGACGCGGCGCTGTGCGCGATCTTCCTGGCGGTGGTGTTCTCGATCCTGTTCTACGCCATCCGAACCTGCCTGGCGGCACGGCGGATCGGCCGGCCGACGGTGACCGAGATCCCGCCGACGCTGCGCGTCGAGGCGGCGGAATGAACCGCCTCGCCACGTTCGCGGCGCGCGTGCGCGAGACCGCACACCTGATGGTAGGGATGCCGCCCTATGCCAGCTACTGCCGGCACATGGCGCAGCACCATCCCGACCGCGCGGTGATGAGCGAGGCGGAGTTCTTCCGCAACCGGCAGGAGGCACGCTACGGGGGGAAGAACGGCGGACGCTGTTGCTAGCGCGACCGGCGCAGGTCCAGGGAGCCGCGTGACCGTGTTGCGGCGGATGGAGGGCCTCTTCTACCGCTCGGTACCCGCGGATCGGGTAGCGGAGGTTCTGGCGCCGCCGCGCCCCGACAGTGCCGGGCGCTACCATCGGCCTGGCCAGGCCACGCTCTACATGAGCCCGAGCCTTGAATGGGCGACGATCGCCGTCTCCGGCTACATCCGCGAGGACGGGATCGTCCGCGTGGTGGTCCCGCTGCGGGTCGGCATGGCGCAGGTGCTCGACCAGCATGACGCGGCGGCGTGTCGGCTGCTCGGCAGCGATCGGGAGCATTCGAACATCCCCTGGCGTCGCGAACTGGCGGCTGGGCGGGAACCGCCGTCGTGGCGTAACGCCGATGCCGCGCGAAGGGCGGGGGCGGACGGGATCATCGATCGATCGCGGATGATCCCCGGCGGGTGGCACCTCAACCTGTTCCGCTGGAACGCCTTGGGCGGCCCGGCCGTCACGGTATGCGGCGAGCCGACCCCGATCACCCTGTCCGCGAACGGCGCCAAATGGAGCCTTTGAGGAAGAGGCGCGACAATCGCGAGCGCACGCGGTGGAGTTCTTCCGCAACCTTAAAAGAGCCGCGCTAGTGGGAAGAACGGCGCACGCTGCTGCTGACCCGCGCCCCCGCCATGCTGACGGAAGTGAGCATCCATACGCGTTTCGTCAGAGGCTCCAGCCTAGCGGCAATGGATCCTGACTTCCGTCAGGATGACGAGAAGAAGGGTTGCGCTGAGAAGTCTCGCCACGGGGCGGTTTGGCCCTTGGTCCCGTCGGGACGGGCTGCTGCAGCGCGCCGCCGACAGGACTGTACCGCCGCCCCTCCACCGCCGTCTGTTGCAGGAATGTGACATCCGGCAGGTTCTGCGATCAACCGCTCGGCGCAGCGGCTGTCGGCGCCTTACGGCGGCGCGCTTCCGTGATAATGGGCAGCAGTAAGGTCATACCAATGTCGTGCCATTCGCAGCACGACGGCGGTTTCTAGCGAGAGGGTGTAGGATGGCTGACCGTTTTGGTCCGTGCGTTGCCAGCGTGCTGGCGCTTGTGATCAGCGCAACCCCGGCGATGGCGCAGGAAGCGACGCCGCCGGCCGGCGAGGGGCAGGACATCTCCGCTCCCGACGCACCCGCGGGCGACGGCGACATCGTCGTCACCGGCATCCGCGCCTCGCTCCGCAACGCCATCTCGGTGAAGCGGGAGGCGAACTCGGTCGTCGACGTGATCTCGGCCGAGGACATCGGCAAATTCCCCGACCGCAACGTCGCCGAATCGCTGTCGCACATTCCGGGCGTCAGCATCGACCGTCGCTTCGGCGAGGGCGAGAAGGTCGCGATCCACGGCACCGATCCGGCGCTCAACCGCATGCTGCTCGACGGCCATGCCGTCGCCTCGGCCGACTGGGGCGGCAACGACAACGATCCGACCAGCCGCACCTTCAACTATTCGCTGCTCGCGCCCGAACTGGTAGACCGGTTGGAAGTCTACAAGTCGCCCGAGCCGCGCATCGAGGAAGGCAGCATCGGCGGCACCGTGATCGTGCGCACCCGCCGGCCGCTCGACACGCCGGCAAACTCGCTGTTCGCGTCCGGCGGCTATTCGTACAACGACCGTTCGGAGAAGGGGAACGTCCGCGCCTCCGGCCTCTACAGCTGGAAGAACGAGGCCGAGACCTTCGGCATCCTGGGTGCCGTTACCTACGACCGCCAGAGCCTGACCCGCGCCGGCGTCGAGTTCTTCGGCTTCGAGAATGCGGGCGACCGCTTCCTCACCACCAACGAAGCCGGCGAGCGAGTGCTCAAGAACCCCAACGCGGTGATCAACGGCGGCACGATCGCGGATCTTGACAACGCCACGTCGCCGTTCGGCATCAACTACGCCTATTTCACCCAGCAGCGCGAGCGCACCAGCTACTCGGGCACGGTGCAGTTCCGCCCGACGGAGTCGCTGACGCTGTCGGTCAACGGGCTGCACATCGACGGCAACTACAACAACGCCAGCCAGTCGATGTACGTCATCCCCGGCGCCTGGAGCGGCGATGTGCTCCAGTCTGCGACGATCGAGGACGGCGTGGTGACGGGCGCCAGCTTCGGCGCGGCGTCGGCGGGCAGCCAGAGCTCGCAGCTCGACACGCTGGTCCGCTCGACCAAGCTGAAGACCGACAACGCCAACTTCATGGCGGAGTGGAAGGGCGACGGCGGTGCCTCGCTCACCGCGACGGCGGGCTGGAGCCGGGCGACCGGCGGCAGCAACCCCGAGTATCTCTTCGACGTCCGCACCGACCTGCCGTACAGCTACAGCTTCACGCGCGACAGCGCGACGGTGGACTATGTCGGCGACCTCACCGATCCGGCGAACTACCGCCGCAGCAACGCGGTGCAGGCGCAGACCATCGACGGCCAGCCGATCCTGGTGAACGGCACGCAGCTCGTCGCCGCGCGCGCGGGCGGCATCGACTTCTCCAAGACGATCGATCGCGATTTCTACGCGGGCTATGATGCGGTGATCCCGGTCGAGTTCGGCCCGTTCACCCAGATCCTGGTCGGCGGCAAGTTCACCGATCACCGCAACCGCCGCAACGCCAGCGGCTTCAACAACTACACCACCGACGACTATACGCTCGCGAGCCTGGGCGTCGACACGATCACCACCCCGGACGACGTGTTCAAGGGCACGGGCGGCCGCGGCAACGCGACCAGCTACCTCAACCTGCCGCGCCAGACCGTGATCGACATCCTCGAGAACTCGATCAACATCGCGGTCGCCAAGCCGACCGCGTCGTTCGTCGTCGACGAGCGGGTGGCGGCGAACTACATCCAGGCGAACTTCGAGCAGAGCGGCTTCCGCGGCAACATCGGCGGACGACTGGTCTACACCGAGAACACCTCGAACTACGCCAACCAGGTGTCGGGCGCCGACGGCAGCCTGCCGACGATCGTGCCGGTGACCGTCTCCAACGATTACCTGAAGTTCCTGCCGAGCGTGAACATCGCCTATGAGGCGGGTTCGCAGCTGATCTTCCGCGGCAGCATCGCCAAGGTCATCTCGCGTCCGCGCTACGAGCAGCTCGGCGGCTCGGTCGGCCGCAACGACATCACGCTCGACGCGAGCGGCGGCAACCCGAACCTGCGTCCGTACCAGTCGACCAACTACGAGCTGTCGGCGGAATATTATCCACGCGCCGGCACGCTGCTGTCGGTCGAGCTGTTCCGCCGCGAGGTGAAGGACTACATCTACAACGGCATCACCCAGCAGACCTTCTTCAACGAGCTGGAGCAGCAGAACCGCGTCTACAACGTCTCGCAGCCGATCAACGGCGGCAAGGCGACCGCGGACGGCGTGCTGGTGTCGGGGCAGAGCGAGATCTGGGGCGGCTTCGGCATCCAGGCGAACTATTCCTACGCCGACAGCTCGACCGACGAGGGGCTGAATCTACCGTACCTGTCGAAGCACACGGTCAACGTGATCCCGTACTTCGAAAGCGGCCCGGTGCAGGCGCGGCTGAGCTACAACCACCGCTCCTCCTACTTCCGCCAGATCGGCCGCCTCAACTCGGTCGACATGGTCGCGCCGTACGACCAGCTCGACTTCTCGGCGAGCCTGGCGGTCAACGCGGGCATCACGCTGACGGTCAACGCGCAGAACCTGCTGGATTCGACCTACATCCAGTACAGCGGGACCCGCGACACCCCGACCGCCTTCTACAAGAACGGCCGGACCTTCGCGGCGAGCGTCAGCTTCCGCATGTAACCGTCGGAGGGGACGCGGCCTGCGTCCCCTTCATCCCCGCGTATCGAGTTCCGCCACGAAGTCGTAGGCGTCGCCGCGGTACCAGCTCTGCGTCGCCTCGATCACCCGACCGTCGGCGAGCGAGGCGCGGCGTTCGATGTAGAGGCCGGGATCGCCCGGCGCGATGCCGAGCAGTTCGGCCTGCTGCGCATCGAACAGCACCGCGCGCAGCCGCTGGAGCGCGCGCACCGGGCGGGTGCCGTGCGCCTCCAGCGCCGCATAGAGCGACGTGTCGACCGCCTGCTCGCTCGGCAGGGCGAAGCCGGCGATCGTCGCATATTCCAGCGCCAGCGCGACGTCGTCGGCATAGCGCACGCGCGCGAAGCGATAGACTGGCGTTCCCGGGCCCAGCCCAAGCGTCAGCGCCTCCTGCGGCGTCACCGCACCGCTGGTACGCGTCAGCCATTCGCTGCGGATCGCGCGGCCGCGCGCGGCCATATCCTCCGAAAAGCTGCTGAGCTTGGCGAACTGCTTCTCGACGCGGCCGGCGACGAAGGTGCCGGCGCCCTGGCGGCGCGTGAGCAGCCCGTCCTTCACCAGCCGGTCGAGCGCCTTGCGGACGGTGATCCGCGACACCGACAGGTCGGCGGCGAGGTCGCGTTCCGGCGGTAGCGCGTCGTTGGGCTTGAGGACGTCGCGCCGCAGCGCCTCGCGCAGCGCCTCTTCCAGCCGGCGATAGAGCGGCCCGCTGCGCTCGGCAGCGAGGGGGGCGATCTGTGCCGCCAGTGCATTCATCCGCATCTCTCCCGGTTCGTTGCAGACCTAGTACCAATGAATTTCATCTTGCCAATAAACAAAGACCATCCGGTAGCGCTAACGGCAGCTTTTCTGTTGACCATGACGGTTTTACTACGGATGGTCCGCTTATTGGTATCACAGAGTCATGCATTGGGCCGGATATCAGCAGAAGGGGACACGAAATGGGGATTCGAACTTTTCTCGTCGGTTCCGCCAGCGCAGCCGCGCTCATCGCGTGCAGCGCGCACGCCCAGACCGGCGAGGCACCGCAGAACGGCGCCAGCGCCGCCGCGCCGGATGACGACCAGGCAAGCGAGGAGATCGTCGTCACCGGCTATCGCGCTTCGCTGGCGCAGGCGCTCGCCACCAAGCGCGCGGCGGACGCGATCGTCGACTCGGTATCGGCGGAGGACGTCGGCAAGTTCCCCAACACCAACGTCGCCGAGGCGCTGACTTTGGTTCCCGGCGTGACGATCGACCGGCAGTTCGGGCAGGGCGAAAAGGTCTCGATCCTGGGCACCGACCCGGCGCTCAACCGCACGCTGCTCAACGGCCAGACGGTCGCCTCGGCTGATTGGTTCATCCTCGACTCGCCCGGGCGCACCTTCAACTATGCGCTGCTCGCACCGCAGCTCGTCGGCCGGGTCGACGTGTTCAAGACGCCCGAGGCGCGGATCGACGAGGGGTCGATCGGCGGCACCGTCAACGTCAACACGCGCAAGCCGCTCGACCTCCAGCCGCTCACCGTCGCGGCGTCGCTCAGCTACCTCTACAACGACCGGTCGGAGAAGGGCGATCTCCAAGGTTCGGCGCTCGTCAGCTGGCGCAACCCGTCGGAAACCTTCGGCATCCTCGCCGCCTTCCAGCGTTCCAAGGACCGGCTGCGGCGCGATGGCCTCGAATCCTACGGCACGATCGCCGCGAACCAGTGGGCGGGGGGCAATGCGGACAACCCGGTCGACTCGCGCAACTTCGGCTGCACCGGCGCCTGTGCCGACACGCTCGCCGCAAACCTCGACGCGCGCAGCCCCAACGCGTTCGGCACCTCCTATTTCGAGCAGGGGCGCGAGCGGCTGAGCTATTCGGCGTCGGTGCAGTGGAAGCCGGTCGACCAGCTGCTGCTGGAGTTCAACTGGCTCAAGATCGACGCGACCTACGACAACCTCAACCAGTCGATGTTCGCATTTCAGGGCAACACCTGGAACAGCCTGGGCGCGCTGACCGGCATCGAGGTGGAGGACGGCGTCGTCACGCGCGCCTCGTTCGACAACGCGCTGAGTGTGCTCGACGTCCAGTATCGCGAGGCGGAGATGCACTCCGACACCTACCACGCCAAGGCAGGATGGGACGGCGACGGCTGGGACCTGAACCTGGAAGGCGGCATGTCGGACGCCGACGGCGGCACCAAGCGGCAGGTGTTCCTCGAGTTCCTCAACAAGGCGAGCTACACCGTCGATCTTTCCGGTGCGCCGGACCGCCCGGGCAGCATCAGCTACACCACCGACGTGCTCGGCAACCCGGCCGCTTTCGCCACCGACGCCGGCTGGAGCGGCAACCTGGTCTCGAAGCCGACCAGCGACAAGGAACGCTACGGCCAGATCGATTTCGGCTACGATCTCGACGGGGCGGTCAAGCGGCTGCAGGTCGGCTACAAGTTCCGCCGCCACGAGACCGGGCAGCGCTACGCCGGTATCTCGCTCAACGGCATCGCGGCGTCGGCCTCCCTGTTCGACCCGCAGACCGCCGCGGACAATTATCTGCGCGGGTTCAAGGGCGTAAACGATCAGATGCGCGAGCGCTTCGTGATCGATGGCAAGTCGATGCTCGATTATGTCGAGAACGGCTCCGGGCTGACGCTGCCGACGCCCTCGATCTTCGCCGCGGCCGAGTTCACCGCCGGCAACTGGGACATCCGCGAAGACATCCACGCGGTCTACGGCCAGGTCAACGTCGAGGCGGGGCCGGTGCGCGGCAACTTCGGCGTGCGCTACGTCAACACCGGCGTCGACAGCGCGGGTTACGTCTGCAACCCCGGTGCCGCCTGCAACACCCAGACGGACTGGACCTGGCAGAGCACGCACAAGAGCTACGAGAACGTGCTGCCGAGCTTCAACCTGGCGGTCTCGCTGCGCGACGACCTGCTGTTCCGCGTCGCGGGTGCCGAAGTGATCGCGCGGCCGAACTATGCCGACATGACCAACTATTTCTGGCTGTCGGACCAGATCCTCACCGGCGGCGGCGGCAATCCCGACCTCGACCCCTATCGTTCGGACAACCTCAACGCCTCGGTCGAATGGTATTTCCAGCCGCAGGCGATCCTCGCCGTCGAGGCCTTCTACAAGAATATCAGCAACTACATCCTCCAGCGCACCGCGCCGGAGCAGTATTTCAACCAGGATCAGGGGCGCGTCACCACCTACCAGATCAGCCGGCCGTACAATGCCGGCGACGCGCGGGTGAAGGGCGTGGCGGTCGCCTATCAGCAGAACCTGCCCTACGGCTTCGGCTTCCTCGCCAACTACACCTACTCGGATGGCGAGGGCGCGGACGGCGCCGACCTGCCGTACAATTCGAAGCACCAGATCAACGCCAGCCCGTTCTTCGAACAGGGGCCGGTGGCGATCCGTGCGACCTACACCTGGCGGTCGAAGTATTTCACCGCCCTGGATCGCGGCGACGAGATGTACGTCCGCAGCAACGACAATCTGGACGTGTCGGCGACGTACAAGTTCACGCCGCAGGTCGGTCTGACGCTGTCGGGCATGAACCTGACGGACAGTGAATATTACGCCTACGCCAACACCCCGCGGCTGCCGCGCGGCGTGTACCGCAACGGCCGCAAGCTGCTGGCGACGGTCAACGTGAACTTCTGACGTGACGGGCGGGGCGCTTCGGCGTCCCGCCGCGCGATCCGGGTTGAGCCCGGGCGCAAAGCGTGTAGGGCCGCACGCCCATGTCGCACGCAGCACCCATCGCCCTCGGGCTCGACTTCGGCACCACCAACTCGGTCGCGGCCCGCGCGACGGGCGGCGAATCGGAACTGGTCCTGCTCGACGGCCCGGAGCACGCGGCGGCGGTGTTCCGATCGGCGCTTTGCTTCTGGCAGGACGAGGATGTCGCGGGCGGAATCGCCGCCGAGGCGGGGCCTTGGGCGATCGCCGAATATCTCGAATATCCCGAGGGCAGTCGCTTCCTCCAGTCGTTCAAGTCGGTCGCGGCGAGCAGCGCGTTCGAGCATGCCACGGTGTTCGATCGCCGCTACCGCTTCGAGGATCTCGGGCGGCTGTTCCTCGACAAGATGGCGGCGCGCAGCCGCGGCGGCTTCGCCGGTATCGACCGCGTCGTCGTCGGCCGGCCGGTCGAATATGCCGGGCACCGGCCAGACGAGGCGCTGGCGCGGACGCGCTACGATGCGATGTTCGCCGCGCTGGGGGCGGAGGTTCACTACGTCTACGAACCGCTCGGCGCGGCGTTCAGCTATGCGGCGCGGATCGACCATCCGGCGACGATCCTGGTCGCGGACTTCGGCGGCGGCACCAGCGACTTTTCGGTGGTGCGGATCGCGGCGCCCGGTGCGGCGCGGCGCTGCGAGCCGCTCGGCCACGCCGGCGTCGGCATCGCCGGCGACCGGTTCGACTATCGCATCCTCGACCATCTGGTGATGCCGCTGCTCGGCAAGGGCGGCAGCTATCGCTCGTTCGACAAGGTGCTCGAAATTCCGCGCGGCTATTTCGGCGATTTCGCCGACTGGTCGCGGCTGGCGCTGATGCGGAACCGCCGCACCCTAGCCGAACTCGACAAGCTGCGCCGCAGCGCACTCGATCCCGACGCCATCGCGCGGATGATCGCGGTGATCGAGGAAGAGCAGGGCTTCCGCCTCTACGATGCGGTGGGGCAGGTGAAGCGCGACCTGTCGGCGACGGAGAACGCGTGCTTCCGCTTCGATGGTGGGGGGCTGTCGATCGAAGCGGCGGTGACCCGCGCGCAGTTCGAGGCGTGGATCGCGCCTGACGTCGCGCGGATCGAGGCGGCGGTTGACCGCGCGCTGGAGGTGGCGGGCATCGTACCCGCGGCGATCGACCGCGTGTTCCTGACCGGCGGCACCTCGCTCACGCCACGCATTCGTCGGCTGTTTACCGAGCGCTTCGGCGACGACCGCATCGCGACCGGCGGCGAACTCACCTCGATCGCCCACGGCCTCGCGCTGATCGGCGAGCAGGAGGACGTCGCCGCCTGGGCGGCATGACGGCGGTAGCGCTCCGTCCGGGCTCGGCTATGATCGTCGCCGTCGCAACTTGGCGGGGGCGGGGATGGACGACGCAGGCGAGCGGTTGCGGGCGACGAGCCGGCATGGCCCCAGCTTTTCGCTCGGCAACAAGGTGGCACGGGTCGCCTGGGGGCTGAGCTGGCTGCTGCTCGCGCGCTGGACGCCGCCGCCGCTGCATCGCTGGCGCCGCTGGCTGCTGCGCGCCTGGGGTGCGGAGATCGGCGCGCGCGCGCGGGTCTATGCTTCGGTACGGATCTGGCACCCGGCCAATCTCTCGGTCGGCGCGGGATCGATCCTCGGGCCGCGGGTGCGTTGCTACAACCAGGGGCGGATCCGCATCGGCGCATCGGTGGTGGTGTCGCAGGACGCGAGCCTGTGCGCGAGCACGCACGACATGGCCGACCCGCTGTTTCCGCTGCTGCTGCGGCCGATCGCGATCGAGGATCATGCCTGGGTCGCGGCGGAGGCCTTTGTCGGGCCCGGTGTGCGCATCGGCACCGGTGCGGTGCTCGGCGCGCGCGGGGTGGCGATGCGCGACCTTGCCGCCTGGACGGTCTACTCCGGCAATCCTGCACGGCCGTTGAAGCAGCGGTCACAGCTTTCCGAATAACCAATAAGGTACGTTTCTGCTTTCCTACACGGGCGGTTTCGGATCACACCGCGACGAGCAACTGTCCGGAGGCCCTGCCATGTCTTCTATCCCCATCGACGTACCGGCCACCTTCGTCCCCGCGGTCGGGCTCTCGTTCGGCCAGCCCGGAGACGAGGCGGTGTTCGTGGACGCCGCCAATCCGATGCCGGTCCGTCTGGCGCGCGGCAGCCTCGCGGTCGTGCCGCTCGCCGGCACCGCGTCCGCCGCAACCCGCTCCGGTCCGTTCGTCCCGGAGCTCGATCGGCCGATCCACCTGACGCTGTCGGGCAGCTGGACGGGGCGGGCGACGCTGCTGCGCTCCGTCGACGGCGGCGCGACCGCCGAGCCGCTGACGCTGGCGGGGGCGCCCTGGGGCGTGTTCACCGCCAACGCCAACGAAGTGGTCGCCGAGGAGAGCGTCGCCGGCGCGAGCTATTATCTCGACCTGGCGCCGACGAGCGGCACCGTCGCCTATCGGGTGGCGCAATGAGCGCCGACCTGCTGGCGCGCGGCCTCGGCGCACGCGCGAGCGAGGCGGCGGGGCAGTCCGCGCGCGGACTCGCGATCCGCAGCGCGGCCGCAGCCCCGGGGGTCCGCTCCCCGGGTTCACCGTGCTGCCCGTGCCGCCGGCGGTGATCGTCACCGATGCCGCAACGACGGGGATCGCGGGGGCGGTTCGGGTGCCGGCGACGAGCGGCAGCTTCCGCCGGACCGGGCCGCCGGTGGTGCCGATCGCCGCCGACCCTGCGCTCTACGGCGCGTCGGACGGGGCGGGTAACACCGCCTTCGGCGCGTTCGTGCAGTGGGAATGGATGAGCGACGCCAGCCAGCTCGACCTGCTGGTGCTCAAGTACAATGCGGTGTTCGACCTGTTCGTCGACGGCCAGCCGGTGCAGGCGGGCGCCTTCGCGACACCGGCCACCGGCGATCGCCGGCTGGTGAAGCTCGACTGGAGCGCCGACGCCGATCCGCGCCGTCCGCGGCACTATCGGCTGGCGGGGACCAACCTGTTGTTCGGCGGCCTCTATCTCGATGCGGCGGGCAGCGCCTGGGCGCCCGGCGACCGCGCCGGCGCCGGGCTGCTCGCGGTGCTGGGCGACAGCTATACCCAGGGCACCGGTGCGCTCTCGGCAGCCCGCAACTGGGTCGCGGCGGCGGCGGCGCAGCTGCAGATGGACGGCTGGAGCGACGGGATCGGGGGGAGCGGCTGGAACAGCCCTGGCAGCAACGCCCCCGTCGCGCGGATCGGCCGCGGCATCGCCGTGCTCACCCGCGCCCCCGACATCGTCGTCACGGCGCTCGGCTACAACGACGCGGCCGTCGATGCCGCCGGGGTGCAGCGGCTGCGTGCGAGCTACGATGCGACGATCGCGGCGATACGTGCGGCGTGGCCCGGCGCGCGGCTGGTGTCGCTCGGCCCGTGGACGCCGCTCGGTCCGACCGGCGGGCTCGGCACGGTGCGCGCGGCGATTGCCGAGCGTGCCGCGGCGGCGGGGGTGCGCTTCGTCGACCTGGAGGGGATGATCGGCGCGGGCAATCGGGCGCTCTACACGGGCACCGACAGCGTCCATCCGACGCCGCAGGGCCATGTCTATCTCGGCCGGCGGATCGGCCAGGCGATCGCTGCGGCGATGGCGTAGGGGCGTGCGGCCGATCCCGCGCCGCGGCGGGATCGGTCAGCCTGCGGTACGCCACGCCGGCCGGCGGACCGGCGGCGGCTGGACGAGGCGCAGCGGCGGCGGTGCGTGACCGTATCGGCGGCGGTGCTCCGCCAGGCAGGCGACGACGAAGAAATAGGTCAGCAGCGAGGATTCGATCGCGAGGAAGCTGCCCGACAGCGCGGTCGACAGCAGCAGGTAGAGCAGCGCCGCTCCACGCTCGCGCTGGCCGGTGCCGACCAGCCAGGCGACCGCGGTGAGCGCCACGCCCAGCGCGGCGACGCCGAGCACGCCCAGGTAGAGCATCGCTTCGTAGATGCCGTTGGTGATCTTCGTCTCGCCGGTGCGGCGGCGATAGCCGCTCGTCTCGGCGAGATGCTCGTTCGCGCCGACGGGGATGCCTGCCGGGTTTTGCGCCAGCGCCTGTGACAGCGGCACCAGAGGCGCAACCGTCCGGCGGGCGGCGGAGGAGTCCGCCTGCTGCAGCCGACCGCCACCCAGCCGCGCGACGATCTCGTCGCCCTGCAGCGCGACGATGGCCAGGCAGACCAGCGCCAGCGCGAGCAGGTCGCGCAGCGACCGGCCGAGCAGCACCGCGCCCAGCGCCACCACCAGCACGACCAGCCCCAGCGACCGGGTGAGGAGCAGCGCGAGCAGCAGCACCGCTGCGACCCGCGCCGGCCGGCGGTGGCGGATCAGGTCGACGAACGCGAGCGTGCCGAGCACGCGGCCGCACATCGACGGCTCGTAATAGAGACCGATCGCCCGCGCGCTCCAGCCGCTCGCCACCTGAAGGTAGCCGTGGTCCAGATCGACACCGAGCAGCGGCGCGACCAGCGCGAAGCCGGCACGGCTGTCCGCCACGCCGACCAGCAGCAGCTGTGCCGCGGCGACCCCGAGTACCAGCAGCGCGACGGCGAAGGCGCCGTGCAACTGCACCGGGGATCGGCTGACGAAGGCGAGGGTGATCAGCGTTACTGAACCGGCCCACAGCGCATAGGATCGAAGGAACGTCTCCGCAGCCGGCAGCAGCGCCGCGCCGATGAGCGAGGCGCCGGCGAACACCAGCAACGGCCACAGCAGCAACAGCGCGGCGACGGCGAGCGGCAGCAGCGACGGCGCCACGCGTCGGAGCGAAAGCAGCAGCACCGCCGCTGCGATCATCCCGCCGATCGTCACGGCATAGTCGCCGATCGCGAGCAGCCGGAGGTAGAGGCCCACCACGCCGACCGCGCCGAGCCATCGCAGGGCGGGTGCCCCTCGCGCCGTCACCGCAGGGTGCGCTTTCCCGGAGCGGCGGCGGTGAGCAGTTTGAAGACGGCGGAGTGCAGGGCGCGCCGGGCGGCGCTCCAGCCGATCGTCCACCACGATAGCGCCAGCACCCGCCGCTGGATCGCCGCCGCCTCGCGGATCAGCCGCAGCTTGTTGTTCGACATCGCGCCCGGCTCGAACGCGTTGACGCCGATCACTTCCGGCACGCTCACCATGCGCGCACCCGCCGACGCCATGCGGGCCAACGCGTCATAGTCGCCGCAGATGCGGTAGGCGGGGGTAAAGGGATGGGCGAGGTGGCGCGTTCGCCGGACGAAGGTCGCCTGGTGCAGCGCGGGCTGACCGTGGCGAAGATAGGTCGGGCGCTTGACCGGGCGCAGGATCGTGCGGCGGCCGAACGCCATGCGGGAGGCGAAGAAGACGATGTCGGGGCTGCCGGCGGCGGCAATGGCGGCGCTCGCCTGCGCCAGCGCGGCAGGTCCCGCCAGATGATCGCCGGCGTTGAGGAACAGCACATAGTCGCCGCGCGCGAGCCGCAGCCCCTTGTTCATCGCATCGTAGATGCCGCCGTCGGGCTCGGAGACGCCGCGCGCCTGCTCGAGCGCGAACAGCGCCAGCACCCGCTCCCGCGTTCCATCGGTGGAGGCGCCGTCGACGACGATCCACTCGAAGGCGACGGTCTGTTCGGTGAGCGAGCGGCGGGTGCGCTCCAGCCCGGCCGCGTCGTTGCGAACGACCGTGACGATCGAAAGCCGGGGGAGCGGTCCGCTCATGCCGCGCGCTTCGCGCCCGTGCGCGCGCTCGCGGCGGCGTAGAGGCCGAGATACGCCTGGGTCATCGCGGCGCCGGACCAGGCGCGCCGGGCCCGGCGGGCGAGTTCGGCCGGGGAGATGCCGCCATAGAGGGCCGCCTCCCGTCCGGCGCGGACCACCGCCAGCGCCTCTGCGGCCGAGTGGACGCAGCGTCCGCCGACCTCAGCCAGCATCTCCTGCGCGGCGGGAGAGGCGTAGGCGACGACGTAGCAGCCGGCGCTCAGCGCCTCGAGAATCGTCAGCGGCGCATTGTCCATCTGCGAGGTGAACAGCAGCGCATGGGCCCCGCGATAGAGGGCGGCTAGCTGGTCGCGCGAGCGGACCTCGCCATGATGGACTGCGCGCGGGTCGCCGCACGGATCGCCGCGGCCGACTAGCGCGACCGAGATGCCGGGCTCGGCGAGGAGCGCGCGGACGAGCTCGGCATCGATCTTGCCCGGTGCGCAGAGATCGGCGGCGCAGAACAGATGGCCGCGGCGCGAGGATTCGGGAGTAGCGGCGGCAAGTGCCCTTTCGAACTCGCGGTCCAGTGCGTTGGCGATGCGGGCGATGCGCAGGTCCGGCAACGCCATGCGGTGATCGCGGGCGAGATGGTGGGAGGGGCAGACGAGCGTCAGCCGCTCGCCGAGCAGCCGCAGCGCGGCGTGCCGCTCCCGGCGAATCGCGCGTGACCGGTCGACCAGCACGGGCAGATCCTCGAACCGCCGCGGCCCGCATTCGCCGCACCCGCGCCGCCAGCCGGTGCAGTCGCGCGGGATCGCGCAGCGTCCGCTCACCAGCCACCAGTCGTGCGCGGTGAGCACCACCGGCTTGCCGCTGTCGGCGAGCATCCGCATCAGCCCCGTCCAGTGGAGATACCAATGGTGCGCGGCATGGAGGTGGACGACGTCGGCGTCGGCCACCGCCGCGCGCAGCCGCGCGGCGCTCGCGAGGACGGCCTCCCGTCCGATCAGCAGGTGGGCGGCGTAGTTGGCGAGCACCGCCGCGCGCGAGCCGAGCATCGCCACGTCCGGCTCGCCCGCGACCGCCGGATCGGGCGCGATGCCCGAGCCATAGCCGTAGAGCAGCGACATATCGTGTCCCGCTGCGCGCAGCCGGTGGTGGAGGTCGTAGCCGGCCCGTCCAGCACCGCCCTGCGTAGCGCGGATGTTGAGCGCGACGATCCTCATGCCGCAGGACCCTCGGCGAACTGGCGCTTCCAGCGGGCGATCGCCTCGACCGGCACGCGCAGCGCCATGCCGCGGCGGTGGACGAACGCGTCGTCGAAGGCGCTCTCCGTCAGGTCGGCGAGCAGCGGCAGGCCGAAGTCGCGCGCCATTTCGGTGGCGCGATTGTCGACGGGGATGATCCGCGCGTAGCAGCCGGCCTGCAGGGCGCGGATGCCGGCATGGAGGCGCGTGCCGAGGAACTCGCAGCGGGTTCGCAGCACCGCGTCGAAGGCGGCGAGGTTCGGGTCGACGATCTCGAACCCGCTCGTGTCGAGCCGCTGGAGATAGGCCCAATCGCCGATGCCCTGCAGCCACAGATAGCGCCTGGCGTAGTGGCGGCGCAGCAGGTCGAGCATCCGCCCGTCGCGTGCCGGATCGGGGCGATAGTCGGTGACGGTGCAGACCACCGCGTCCGACGGTGCGGCGCTCGCCCGGTCGAGCAGCGCCTGATCGAGCGCCCACAGCGTCGGGCAGCCGGTGTTGACGACCTGCGCGATGCCGGCGCGGCGAAGGTTGGCCGCGGTATATTCGTCGCGCACCGCATGCAGCCGCGCGGGGGCGAGGGTGGCGCACAGGAGCCGGCGGGTATAGGCGTCGGGTGCGCCCTGATATTGCCACCAGCCGACGCCCAGCAGCGTACAGTCGCGCAGCAGCGCGGCGTCGACGGGGTCGATCTTCCACTGTCGGTAGCGCAGCATGTGCGACGTGAGCAGGTTGGTCCCGCCGACGATCGCCCGATCGCCGTGGCGCAGCAGCCGCTTGCCGGCGAGGCCGAGCGGCAGCTGGGTGGGGACGCGCACGACATGCGCGGTGGGGAACAGCTCGGCGACGACCTTCTCGACCGCCTCCAGGATGATCTGGTCGCCCAGGTTGCGGCTGGCGATGCTCGGGTCGAACAGCAGGAGGCGGGGCGGCGGCATCAGTGCGCGCCTGCGCGGAGCGGCGTGGCGACGCCGGGCAGCTGGAGGCGGGCACCGCCGCGGGCGAGGGCAGCGAGCAGCAACGCGAGCGCCACGACCTGCCCGGCGAGCGACGCCGCCAGCACCATCGGCAGCCCGGCCATTCCGGCGCGGGCGAGCAGCGTCGCAGCGACGATCGTGGTCGCCAGTCCGCACCCGCCGCTCGCGCAACGCTGCCACAGCCAGTCGCCGCCCAGCGCCGCCATCGAGCAATGGACATAGACCGCGATCAGGCCGGTGACGCTCGCCAGCAGCCACAGCTGGTCGCGAAGCCCGGCGGCGAGCGTCAGGAGGGTGACGCTGCCGACGCCGGGCAGCACCGCTAGCAGCAGCAGGCCGCCGGCGTTGATCGCGAACACCAGCGCGCCGGAGCCGAGCGCGGGGCGTAGATCGACCCGCCGCACCAAGCCATCGTCGTAATAGCGCTTGAGCCGAGCGGCGACCGTCACCGACAGGATCGCCACCTCCAGCCCCAGCACGCGCTGGTAGAGTGCCACCTGCGCGTCCGCGCCGCCGTCACCGAGCGTTGCGGCGAGCAGCACGGGCAGGTTGAAACTCGCCACCGACACGAACAGCTCGATACCGACCGGTCCCGCCCGCCGCGCGAGCAGCAGGCTTTCGGCGAGCATGCGTCCGGGACGGCGGCGCAGCACGGCGCGGAGCGCGGCCCGCCATGCCTCGGCGCCGTCCGCCGCGACGATCGAGAGCGCCAACCCGGCGGCGTTGGCCAGCAGGTAGAGCCACAGCGCCGGCGCAAGCCCCAGACCGCCCGCGAGCGCCCACCATAAGAGCAGGCCAGCCCAATAGAGGATCGCCGGCGTCGCTTCGGAGAGCATGGCTGCCGCAATCCGCCCGCGCAGCAGCTGCTGCTGGCGGTTGAGGATGGCGAGGTGGAAGAGGAGCGTGCCCGCAAAGGCGAGCGCCAGCGGCACCAGCGGCAGTGCGGCGTGGCGTCCACAGGCGAGAACCGCCGGCAGCAGCAGCGCCGCGGTCGTCAGCCGGAATCCCAGGCTCCGGGTCGCGAGCAGTGCGAAGGGCACGCCGCGATGTGCCGGGCGGAACAGGCTGCGTCCCAGCCCGAAATCAGCGAGTTGCGCCGCGATGCTCGCCACCGACAGCAGCAGCGCATAGCCGGCGAAACCGTCCGCGCCGAGCGCCTGGGTGACCAGCACCAGCGTCCCGAACTGCGCGGCGAGCCCCAGCCCCTTGGCGGCAAAGCGGCCGCCGAGGCGCGCGGCCTCGCCGTGGATGCTCAAGCTCATGCCGCAGCGGCTCCGATCCGCGCGACGAAGCCTTCGAGGATCGCCGCCCGGCTCCAGCGCGCCTCGGCCCGTGCGCGGGCGGCCGTGCCCATCGCCGCGGCGCGGGAGCCGTCGTCGATCAGCGCGACGATCGCGGCCGCCAGTGCCGCGGGATCGCCGGGCGGGGTTGCCAGTCCGCAGCCTTCGATCTCCCGCGCGATGCCGGTGCCGGGCGCTGCGGTCGCCACCACCGGCCGGCCGCTCGCGAGCATGTTGGCGAGCTTGGAGGGCAGCACCAGGTCGGCCGCACCGGCGAGCTGCGGCAGCAGATGTACGCTGGCGAGGCCGAGCAGCTCGCCCATCCGCTCGGCCGGCTGGAGCGGCCGGAACTGAAGGTTCGGCAGCCCGGCCGCACGCGCTTCCAGCTGCGCGCGATTGGGCCCGTCGCCGCAGATCACGAAGGCGATGTCCTCGCGTTCAGCGAGACGATGGGCCGCCTCGACCAGAATCTCGATGCCCTGTTTGTTGGCGATGCTGCCGGAATAGAGCGCGACGTGGCGGTTCCCGAGCCCCCATTCGCTGCGATAGCGCGACGAGGCGCCGAGCGGCGCGATCGCATGGGTGTCCGCCCAGTTGCGGAACTCGACCACGCGCTCGGGCGCCACGCCCTTCTCCTCCAGCCGCCGGCACATCTGTGGCGAGATGCTGCTGACGGTGTCCGCCGAGTGCAGCACCGCGGCCTCGAAGCGGTGCGCCATCCACGCGAGCGGACCGCCGAGCAGCCCGGTCGCGAGCGCCGCCTCGGTTTCGAAATCCTGGACGTGCACCCACAGCCGTGCGCCCGTGAGCAGCGCGGCGAGCTTGGCGAGCGGCGCCGAGAGCAGGGATGGCGCGACCGTCAGCACCAGCTCCGGCCGGAACCAGGCCGCCGCTGCCAGCATCGGCGGCAGCGCGGCCAGCGCGAAGCTCAGGTGATGCGCCAGCCGCCGCGTCCCGGTAGGCTTCCGCGGCACGTAGAGCGGGCAGCGGCGGACATCGACGCCGTCGCGTTGCTCGCGACGGTAGCGCAAGGGCCGGTCGGCGGGATCGAGTGCCCAGCCGGGATAATAGGCGTGGGCGGTGACCAGCCGCAGCTGGTGGCCCGCCGCCGCGAGCGCTGCGAGCGTGCCCGCGGTATAGGGCCCGATCCCGATCGGTTCGGGCGCGTGGTTGAGGCCGAGCACCAGGATCCTCATGCCTGCCCCTCCTGCCAGGCGGCATAGACCTGGCCGATCCCGTCACGCAGGCCTATCCGCGGGCGCCACCCGGTGGCGCGGAGCCGGCGGCTGTCGAGCAGCTTGCGCGGCGTGCCGTCGGGCTTGCTGGCGTCGTAGACGATGACGCCGGTAAAACCGACGACGTCGGCGACCAGCCGGGCCAGATCGACGATGCGGATTTCCTCACCCGATCCGATGTTGATCGGGCGCTCGTCCGAATAGTGCCGCATCAGATGGACGCAGGCGTCGGCGAGATCGTCGACGTGGAGGAACTCGCGCCGTGGCGTGCCGCTCCCCCAGATCTCCAGGCTGGCAGCCTCCGCCCGCTTCGCCTCGTGCGCCTTCAGGATCAGCGCGGGGAGGACATGGCTGGACGCCAGATCGAAATTGTCGCCGGGGCCGTAGAGATTGGTCGGCATCACCGACACGAAGTCGCAGCCGTGCTGGCGGCGATAGGCCTGGCACAGCTTGACCCCGGCGATCTTGGCGACCGCATACCATCGGTTGGTCGGCTCGAGCGGGCCGGTGAGCAGCGCCTCCTCGGCGATCGGCTGGTCGGCCAGCCGGGGATAGATGCAGCTCGATCCCAGCAGCATCAGCTTGCCGACGCCGCTGCGGTGCGCCGCCGCGACCACGTTCGCCGCGATCAGCAGATTGTCGTGGAGGAAGTCGGCAGGCGCGCGATCGTTGGCGAGGATGCCGCCGACCCTGGCCGCCGCCAGGAAGATCGCGTCGGGGCGGTGGGTGGCGACCCAGCGCTCGACCGGCTCCTGACGGCGAAGGTCGAGTTCGGCGCGGGGCACGGTGAGGATCGTGCAGCCTTCGCTTGCCAGCCGCCGCATCAGCGCGGCGCCGACCATGCCGCGATGCCCGGCGATCCATATGCGCTTGCCGGAGAGGGAGAAGCCCTCACTCGGCATGGTGAAGCTGCTCGCGGCGCACGGCGGCCAGATCCTCGCGCACCATCTCGGCGCAGAGCGCGTCCCATCGCGTTTCGTGCCGCCAGCCTAGCCGATCGCGCGCCTTGGCGGGATCGCCGATCAGCAGCTCGACTTCGGTCGGCCGAAAGTAGCGCGGGTCGACTTCGACCAGCACCCGGCCGCTGCGGGCGCAGACGCCGGTCTCGGCGATGCCGCGGCCGGTCCACTCGAGGGGGATGTCGACCTCCTCGAACGCGCGGGCGACGAAGTCGCGCACCAGCGTCGCCTCTCCGGTGGCGAGAACATAGTCGTCCGGGCGATCCTGCTGCAGGATCATCCACATGCCGCGGACGTATTCGCGGGCATGTCCCCAGTCGCGCCGGGCATCGAGGTTGCCGAGGTAAAGCTTGTCCTGAAGCCCCAGCTTGATCGCGGCGGCGGCACGCGTGATCTTGCGGGTGACGAAGGTCTCGCCGCGCAACGGGCTCTCGTGATTGAAGAGGATGCCGTTGGACGCGTGAACGCCATAGGCTTCGCGATAATTGACGACGATCCAATAGGCGTAGAGCTTGGCCGCGGCGTAGGGACTGCGCGGATAGAAGGGCGTTCGTTCCGACTGCGGCACCTGCTGCACCAGCCCGTACAGCTCGGAGGTCGAGGCCTGGTAGAACCGTGTCTTGCCGATCAGCCCGAGCAGGCGGATCGCTTCCAGCAATCGCAGCGTCCCGAGCGCGTCGGCATTGGCGGTATATTCGGGCGTCTCGAAGCTGACCGCGACATGGCTCTGCGCCGCGAGGTTGTAGATCTCGTCGGGCTGGGTTTCCTGCACCACCCGGATCAGGGCGGTGCCGTCGGTCATGTCTCCGTAATGAAGAACGAAGCGCGGATCGGCGACATGCGGGTCCTGGTAGAGATGTTCGATACGCGCCGTGTTGAAGGAGGAGGATCGCCGCTTGATGCCGTGGACCACATAGCCTTTGGCGAGCAGCAGCTCGGACAGATAGGCGCCGTCCTGACCGGTGACGCCGGTGATCAGCGCAGTCTTCGGCCGGTTCACGTGTTCGGTCCCCCCGGATCGATACAGGCGTCACGCAACGATCGCCACCGCGGCAGCGGCGGACGATGCTCGACTCGCACGGCTTTCAACTAAGCCCCAGTGGCGGAAGAGGCAGTAAAGTTAATCTCGTGTCAACTGTTATCTTTGCGACTACTTATGGGGGCGTCTCGGTTACTTTGCGGAAGGTAAGCGGCTAACTTATGTTATTTCAAAGGTCGGGTGCATTGCACGGGCGGGATCGCAAATCGCCTCAGCTGATTTCCCGCGCTGCTTCTTTTCCGCTCGGTTCTTAGCTCTTGCCGGCCCACGGAAGGGTCTCCAGCTACGGCAGGCGTATCGGGAAACCAATGGAGCGAAGGCTTTGCGCGTGCCGCCACCGCCATCGGTGGCGCGGCTTGCCTCCGCGTGTTCGAATGCGGCGGATGCTCCGCGCCAGCAATCTGGACTCCCCGTCCGGGTACGCGAACACGTTTCCCGCAGACTCGCCCTAGGCGGTGCTCATTCCGCCGCCGCGCGCGGGGCTTCGGCTGCGCCATAGTCGTAGTAGCCGCGGTAGCCTTGTCCCGCGCGACGGGTGTCGAACTTCGTCAGCACGACGCCCAGCACCGATGCGCGAACGCCGTGCAGGCGTCGCAGCGCCGCCTCCGCCGCGCCGCCATCGCGTTGATTCGCCGCGACGACGAGGATCGTCGCCTCCGCCTGGCTTGCGAGCATCGGAGCGTCGGCGAGGCCGAGGACCGGCGGCGCGTCGAGGACTACGGTGTCGAACCGCGCCGTCAGGGTCGCCATCACCTCGGCCATTCGCGCGCTTCCGAGCGACTCGGCGGGGCTTTCGGAAGCCGGGCCGGCAGCCAGCACCGCCAGGCCTCGCCTTCGAAGCGGCTGGAGCGCCTGATCGAGCGTCGCCTCGCGGACGAGTAGGTTGGTGAGGCCGCTGCGCCCGGGAAGATCGAGCATCCGGTGGAGCGAAGGCCGGCGGAGATCGGCATCGACCAGCGCGACCTTTCGGCCTAGCCGCGCGAGCCCGGCGGCGATCGCGTAGCTCGACGTCGATTTGCCCTCGCCGGCGCTCGCGCTGGTGACCACTATGGTGCGCGGCAGCCCGTGCGGGCTGGCGTGCAGCAGCGCGGCGCACAAGGAGGCGTAGGCTTCGTTGAGCGGCGTGCGCGGCGTGTCGACCGCGTCGAGTACGCTGCCGGTGGCGGTGATCGGCACCGCGCCGAGCAGCGGCAGCCCGAGCTTCCTCTCGATATCGTCCGGCGTTCGCAGGCCGTCGTCGCGCTGCTCCCGAACAAACAGGGCTGCGGCGGCGATCACCAGCCCTGCGGCAAGCGCCACCAGCAGGTTGAGCGCCAGCCGCGGCGATTCCGGCACGAGCGGCGGCTCGGCCACGTCGATCACCGAAATGTTGTTCGTGGTGATGCCGGCGGCGGCGCTCAGCTCCCGATAGCGCTGAAGCAGCCCGTGGTAGAGCGTGCGGTTCGTCTCCGCCTCGCGCGCGAGCAGCGTGTAGCGGACGCCGCGATCCTGCTCCGCCAGGGTTGCGCCTTTGAGCCCGTCGACCTGCTCCATCAGCGCCCGCTCGCGGCCGAGCGCGTCGCGATAGCTGCCCCGGATCGACTCGCGGATCGCAGCTGCCAGATCGGCGATCTGCCGGTCGAGTTCGGCCTGCTGCGACACGAGCTGCCGCACGGTCGGATGGTCGTTCAGATGCCGCGCCCGCTCGCGCTGGAGTTCCGCGGCGCCGGCAGCGCGCTGCTCCACCAGCCGCTGCACCGCCAGGTTGGTCAGCACGTCCGGGATGGCCATCGCCGACGCCGCCTCGACCGAGCGCCACTTCTGCTCGGCCGCGATCCGCCCGGCGCGCGCCTCGTTGGCGGCGAGGTTCAGCTGCGCGAGGCTGGCGGTGGTCACCGATCCCAAGCTGCCGTCCGCGGATGGCTGGGTGCGGATCAGCCGCGCGGCACGCGCGTAGCGATTGAGCGCCCGCTCGGAGCGTTCGACCCGGTCCTTGGCTTTCGCAAGCTGGCCGGAGAGAAACCGGCGCGCATAGGCCGAGCTGTCGAACTTGCGCTGCAGGTTCGCCTCGATGAACGCGGCCGCATAGGCGTTGGCGATGGTTGCGGCGAGCGCCGGATCGCTGCTGGCGAAGGACAGGCTGGCCACTCTGGAATCGCGCGGCAGATCGACGGTGAGATGCGCTTGCAGAAGCCGCAGCGTCGCTTCACGCCGGCGCACGGCGGAGCCTTCGGGAAGCGGCGCTCGCATCGCGGCGAAGAAGCCGTTGCCGTCGAACAGCGCGAGCCGCTCGGCGACGCGAATGCTCAGCGACCGGCTGCGCAGCACGTCCGTCTGCGTCTGGAGAAAGCGCTCGGCATCGCCGGCGTCCGCCTGCCGCTCGACCTCGGCACCATCGAGCACGCGATCGCCCTCCTGGTCGATCTGGATGCGCGCGGTCGCGACATAGCCGGGCGGCGTTGCGAGTGTGAGTACCAAGCCTCCCACCAGCGCCGCCGCCAGGATCGCCGCGACCAGGGCAGCGTTGCGGCGCAGGGCCGTGAGCAGTGCGGCGAGGTCGAAACGCAGGCTCGCGTCGCGTTCGCTGGCCGCGGCGGGTATTCGGAAAGGGGCGGCGACCGTGCGCGGCATGGCGGTCCGTCAGAAGGTGCGAAACGCGCTGACGAGCGGCGCGGTGGTAAGGAAATCGCGGAACGCGCCCTTCACGGCGTCGAACCCCACCACGACCACGTCGCCCCCGAGCAACTCGGGATCGGGCGCCCGCCCGTTGCGGATCGCCGCGACGTCGAACACCGCGCCCGCGCGGCGACCGTCGACGGTGCGGAACACCACCACCTCCTGCAACCTCGCCACCCGCGTCGGGCTGCGCGCGCGGGCAAGCGCCTCCAGCAAGGTCGGCGCGCCGGTGATGTCGTAGACGCCGGGCAGGGTGACGTTGCCTTCGACCGTCACCTGTTGCGACACGGCGGTGGTGACCGCGACCGTCACCTGCGGATCGACGAGATAGCGTTTGCCCAATTCGCCGGCGATCTCGGCCGACAACTGGTGCGCGGTCTTGCCGCCGGCATGGATCGTGCCGATCAGCGGCATCAGCAGATTGCCCGCCGCGTCGACCTGCACTCCCGCCTGGGTCAGGTCGGGCTCCTGGAAGACGGTGACGGCGAGCACGTCGAGCGGCCCGATGCGATACTCGTTGCGGGCTGTTCCGGCGGCCGGCGGCGGGATCACGCCGTAGGCATCGGCGCCGTGCGGCAGCCCGGCGCGCGGCGACTGGCAGGCGGCAAGCGCCAGAAGCGCGAGCGCCGACACCCGTCTCATGCCCCATGTCGTCTGCTGCGCGCAGCGTTGAAGCCGCGCGGCAGGAGAGGGGCGCCCCGTCAACTTCCGAACTCGCGCCGGTAGCGCGACATATCGGGCGCTACTGGCGCTCCCCCCAACCTTCATCTGCCCCCTCCGCGACTCCGGTGTAGTTAATCTACTGTAAACCTCGAGAACCGGCAACGTTAACTGATGCAGGAACGCGCTATTTACTTGAGGCAAAAGGCTAAGTGATTGTCGATGCGGTCATGTTCATCAAAACCACTATATTGCCGGGAAGTGTTTCTTCACCGTTAGAGCGCTCCGCTAGACCCGCCCCGCCTCTTTAAAGGGCTGCCGCCGAAGCCGTCGCGAGCGCGCGTGGGTAGATGACGCGGGGCTCGGACGACGCTATCGGCAGGGACATGAAACACGCGCTCCCCGTCACTCGCGAGGCCGATTTCGCGGCCTGGTACCAGTCCGTTATCACCGAGGCCGACCTCGCCGAAGAGTCCGGCGTCCGCGGCTGCATGGTCATTCGCCCGTGGGGCTATGGCATCTGGGAGCGTATCCAGCGGCTGCTCGACGACCGGATCAAGGCAACTGGGCACGAAAACTGCTATTTTCCGCTGTTCATCCCGCTGAGCTATTTCGAAAAGGAAGCCGAGCATGTCGAGGGCTTCGCCAAGGAGATGGCGGTCGTCACCCACCACCGGCTGGTGGCGGACGGCAAGGGCGGGCTGGTTCCCGATCCCGAGGCGAAGCTGGAAGAGCCGCTGGTCGTGCGGCCGACGTCGGAGACGGTGATCGGCACCGCCTTTTCGCGCTGGGTCCAGTCGTGGCGCGACCTGCCGGTGCTCATCAACCAATGGGCGAACGTCGTGCGCTGGGAGATGCGCACCCGCATGTTCCTGCGCACCAGCGAGTTTCTTTGGCAGGAAGGCCATACCGCCCACGCTTCGGTCGATGAGGCGCGCGAGGAGACGCTCAAGATCCTGGAACTCTACCGCAGTTTTTCCGAGGATTGCCTGGCCGTCCATGTCATCGCGGGCGAGAAGCCGGAGAACGAGCGCTTCCCGGGCGCGGTCGCGACCTACAGCATCGAGGCGATGATGCAGGACGGCAAGGCGCTGCAGGCCGGCACCTCGCACTTCCTGGGCACCAATTTCGCCAAGGCGCAGAACATCCGCTTCCAGAACGCGAACGGCGAGCTGGAGCTGGCGAACACCACCAGCTGGGGCGTGTCGACGCGCATGATCGGCGGCGTCATCATGGTGCACGGCGACGACGACGGGCTGCGCGTGCCGCCCAAGATCGCACCCTGGCAGGTGGTGATCGTGCCGATGCTGCGCGACAAGCCGGAGGACGAGGAGGTCGTCGCCTATTGCCGCGAGCTGCAGGCGGCGCTCGCCGGCCAGAGCGCGCTGGGCGAACCGGTGCGCGCGCTGCTCGACCTCAAGCCTGCCAAGGCCGCCAACAAGCGCTGGGGCTGGGTGAAGAAGGGCGCGCCGATCCTCGTCGAGGTCGGCCCGCGCGATGCGGCAGGCGGCAACGTCTCGGTGCTGCGCCGCGACCGGCTGTATCGCGAGGACGGCAAGCTCGACAGCGCGATCCTGCCGCGCGACGGCTTCGTCGGCGAGGTCGGCGCCACGCTGGAGGCGATCCAGGCGGCGCTGCACGAACAGTCGCGCGAGAAGCTGCGCGCGCAGATCGTGCCGGTCGACGACTGGGCGGGCGTGGAAGCGCATTTTGCGGAAGGCGTCGTGAACCCCGGCTGGGTCGACGTGCGCTGGGTGCGCCCGACCGGCGCCGAGCTGGACCAGGTGGTCGAGCGATTGAAGGCGCTCAAGCTCACCATCCGCAATGCGCCGACCGAACAGACCGGCCATGACGAGGGACCGTGCGTGTTCACCGGCCGTCCGTCGGTGGAGCGGGTGCTGATCGGGCGGGCGTACTGAGGTCGGCGCGGGCGGCGAGCCGGGCCGGATCTGCTGAAAGCCGGTAGTGCTCGGAAAAAGCTCTTGTCTGCGCGCCGTCATCCTGACGAAGGTCAGGACCCATTGCCGGTACGCCTGAGCATCTCGCGTAGCACGTCTGGATGCCCCGAGTTCACAAACGAAGTGCAACACCAGGTTGAGGTGTTGCGATGGGAACCAGGTACCGACAGCTCTCGTATGCGGAACGGTGTGCGATT